>JAXHTV010000002.1 GCA_034189865.1 Pseudomonadota bacterium
GCCACTGTGGCGGCAGTGCCCCAGGTTGCCGTGCGTGCGTAGGCAGGTAACAAGCTGCCATAAGCGGCGATAACGCCGCCGGAGGCGAGCCCCGCCACAAAACGGCGACGGGTTAATTTTGGTCTTCGAAAAGTCATGATCTATTGGCCTAGAAAGCATGAGTATCGCCAACTCATGGTAAAACTTGTACCTAACGCACAGGTCAAGTCATATGTCGTGCTCGCCCTAGGATATGACGCTAGCGCAGCCGATTAGTCAATCGGCCAAAGCGGAAAACCAGGGCGGCCGAAGAGGTGCTCCGCAGAGCTGGGGTATGGTCCGTGTCCGGGTAGTCTCGCAACCGACGGATCACGGATAGTCGCCGCAACGCATATTCCGCGCGTTTCACTTGTTGGAATAAAAAAACACGACCATATTCTTATCATTCGGACGGAGATGATACCGCCGCCCGAGATCAAGAATTAAGAAACGACGACGATTTAAAAGTTTGAAGCCCGCCCGACCCGAAACGCATTGGCGCGAACGTTTGCGTGACAATATCACCGTATAAACTCGAGCACGACGAGAAGAACACATGACGTTGACCATCGAGCGAAGCATCTGAGTGCGATGAAGGCTAGTAACAATAGACCTGCGAAAGCAACCGAAAAAAGCCTCGAACACGATCGCTTGTACGAAGCGACGTTTGAGCTGGCACCGGAAGCGATGGCGCTGATCGATATCGATCGTGCCCTGGTGGTCAAAGGCAACGCCCGTGCGCGGCAGTTGTTGCAGGCCGAGAAAGGCTCGGATTGGCCGGAACCACCGCTTTACTCGCTATTCCCTAAATTCCAACCGGACGGCAGCTTGTCCAGAAGCCATGTGGCACGGGTGTTCGAAACCGCGCTCGACGGACGCACTCAAATACTGAGTTGCTGGCTAAAAGATCTCACCGGACGAATTTTCCCGAGCGAAGTACGCTTGGTGAAACTCCCTGTTTCCGGCCGCGAATTACTTCAAGCGACGATCCGTGATGTTTCTGAACAATATCGCGAGGAAACGCTGCGTTCGGGTGAAAATAAAATTCTCGCCAGCATTTCTTCGCCCACGCCATTGGCTGATGTGTTAGATCAGATCAATCAGTTGGTAGAAGAAGTCGTCGCGCGATCAATTTCTTCAATCGTGCTGGTCTCCGAGGACGGAGGCTACATGATTCATGGCTCGGCGCCCTACCTCCCTGACGAATACAATCAAGTCGTGGACGGCACGGCAGTCGGCCCCGCCGTCGGTTCGTGCGGAACAGCGATCTTTCGGCGAGAGCGGGTGGTGGTTACCGACATCCGTTCGGACCCGCTCTGGGCGGACTATCAAGAGCTCGCCGAGCTGGCCCGTGTGCGGGCGTGCTGGTCGACACCGGTTATCGCCGCCGATGGTCGAGTTCTGGCCAGCTTTGCGGTGTATTTTCGCGAACCCAAATCGCCAACCGCAGACGAACTGGCGCTCCTCGATCGCCTGGGACATCTGGTTCGAATCGCGATCGAGCGGGTTCGCTCGGCCGAGGCCTTACAGCGAAGCGTCACCCTTTACGAAGCGACCTTCGAACAAGCCGGCGTGGGAATCTCCCACCTGAGCACCGATGGTCGATGGTTGCACAGCAACCAAAAGATGCGCGAGATCACCGGCTTCGACGACGCCGAACTTCTGGCCAAACACATTCAGGAAATTACGCATTCCGACGACACCCCGGCACTACTGGACGCGCTCGCTACCCTGGCACGTAAGCCACAAACCCGTTATCACGCTGAGATTCGCTGCTACAAAAAAACGGGGGAAACGGTTTGGGTAAATCTTGCGCTAACGCCGATCAGCAGCCTGGATGGGCAGAGCGCCCACTACATCTGTGTGATGGAAGACATCTCCGAGCAACACCGCCTCTCCGAGCAACTGTCCTACCAGGCAAGCCACGACGCGGTCACCGGACTCATCAATCGATACGAGTTTGAGAATCGACTACGAAAAATCCTGCAAAATGCCTCCGCCGCTCCTAACCAGGCGGCCTTGTGCTATCTGGATTTGGATCAGTTCAAACTGGTCAATGACACGGTGGGTCACATTGCCGGCGACGAACTGTTACGGCAACTCAGCCGGGAGTTGACCCAAATCATCCCTGGCAGTGCCACGCTCGCTCGTCTCGGCGGTGACGAGTTTGGGGTCATCCTCCGGGATTACCCACTCAACGAAGCAGTGGAACTCGCCGAGCAACTGCGCGAAACGGTTGCGGAATTCCGCTTCAATTGGGACAGCAAAAACTTTCGTCTCGGCGCCAGTATTGGCGTGGTTGCGATTTCAGAACCCGAGTTCACCAGCGTCACCGACGTTCTTCGAGCAGCCGATGCCGCTTGCTACACCGCAAAGGATCAAGGCCGGAACCGAGTTTGTGTTTATCGGTCTGACGATAGCGACATTTTCCAGCGTCACGGTGAGATGGAGTGGGTGCAGCGCCTGACGCGGGCGCTGGATCATAACCTGTTCGTACTGGAAGCGCAGCCGATTGTGACAACCGATCAGCCGTCCGGAGATCCCCACCACTACGAATTGCTGATCCGGCTGCGCGACGGCAACGACCTGATTCCGCCCGGTGCATTTCTTCCAGCCGCCGAGCGCTATGCGATGTCGCCCCATATTGATCGCTGGGTTCTAAACAACGCGCTTAACTGGTTGGAGCGTTATCCCCACGCGATACCGCTGAGCGGATTCATGACCATCAATCTGTCTGGCGTGACGGTGGGCGATCCGAGATTTCACGATTTCCTGAGGGACGCCATGCGTGAGCGGATTCAACTGGCGCGGAAGATCTGTTTTGAGATTACCGAAACGGCCGCCATATCGAATTTGGCCATCGCGACCCAGTTGATCGACGCCCTACGAAAGCTCGGCTGTTCTTTTGCTTTGGACGATTTTGGCAGTGGCTTGTCTTCGTTCGGTTACTTGAAAACCCTTCCGGTCGACTACCTTAAAATTGATGGTTTGTTCGTCAAAGATATCGGGGACGATCCTCTGGACCGCGCGATTGTCCGGTCGATCAATGAAATCGGCCATGTGATGGGCAAGAAGACCATTGCGGAATTCGTCGAATCGGCGGAGATTCTGAACCATCTTCAACAAATCGGCGTCGACTACGCACAGGGCTATCACACTGGGCGCCCAAAACCGCTCATCCAGCTCGCTCCGGCGGAACACCGCAACCGCTAACCGATTGAATAGGTGGAGGGTACCGCCTTAGTCGGACCACGCCGAATCAGCAACAGATAAACTACGAATAATGCGCCACGCGTGCCGGCGCCAACGAAGCCATGGCGGGAACATGGGAAAGAAATTCGACACCATCAACGAGCGGCTGAAAGCTTTTATCGAAGCGCAAAAAATATTCTTTGTCGCTACCGCCGCTTGGGACGGGCGGGTCAACGTCTCGCCCAAAGGCTGCGATTCGCTCAGGATTCTCAACGGAAATCGATTGATCTGGCTTAATCTGACGGGTAGCGGAAACGAAACCGCAGCTCATGTGCAAGAAAACCCTCGGATGACGCTCATGTTTACCGCGTTTAGCGGCAACCCACTGATCGTTCGCCTGTACGGACAGGCCGAATGTGTACACGCCTACGACGCGAAGTGGTCCGAGCTCTATCCTTTATTCCCAGAGATACCCGGCGCACGGCAGATATTTGACGTTACGGTTGATTTCGTCCAATCGTCATGCGGTTTCGCCGTACCCTACTTCGACTACGTTTCCGAGCGCGACCAGTTAACGAAATGGGCCGACAAGAAAGGCGAGTCGGGTATTCGGGAATATTGGCGTGAACGGAATACTCATAGTATTGACGGGAAGCCAACGTACGTTTTGGAAGCCAAAGACGAACCCCCACTATCCGATTAGTCTGGCAATCCGGATGCGAAACCGCTTCAGGATTGGGTCGGAAACCCACCATACCGCCTTAAAAACGTCATTTGGACGAAGAGACCCTTAGCATGTCGAAAACAATAAAGCCTGTCGTCCAAGAAGAGAAAACGGGATGTGCAATCGCGGCCTCCGCAGCCTTGGCCGGCCTCTCCTATGCGCGTGCCAAGGAGATTGCGAATCGCCTCGGCATCTATGCCGAAGATTCGGCGTTGTGGTCCCAGACACATCCCATTCGCAGATTGTTGACCGAACTCGGAATCCGCACGGCACCCGACGAATCAACATTCGTCAGCTGGACGTCTCTACCGGATTGCGCGCTACTGGCGACCAAATGGCGTTTGATCAAAGAGAAACCCTTTTGGCATTGGGCGGTATTTGTGCGGGAAGGCCAGCACAGCTATGTGCTGGACTCAAGCAAAACACTTAAAACCCACATCCGAACCGACTTGGGGAGAATCGAACCCCGCTGGTACATCGAAATCATCCGCTAAAGTGCGCTCCAAAAACCATCACGAGACACCCCGATCCGTCGGATTTACGCGGTTTCCACGCCGCTAAAGCCTCTGTTTTTAACCGGACGCGGGGTCAGCTTTCTGAAACACTGGCGAGATGTCGCGCCGTATTGACGTTGTTTACGTGTCCAAAAAGAGGTAATACCCGTGGCCCGGCTATGGTATTTTCTCTCATCTCACGGAAGGACCAACAACACGAGCGGGCCTATGACCAACTTTCGAAACAAACGATGTAAACCCTGCGAAGGCGGCGTGCCACCATTGGACGACGCCACGGCTCGCGAATATCTGGCGCAGCTCGACAGCGGCTGGACGCGTAGTGCCGACGGTACGCGCATCCAACGGACATTCAAGTTTAGAAACTACTATCAAACCACCGCTTTCGTGAATGCCGTGGTGTGGATTGCACATCAGGAAGATCACCACCCCGACATCGCTTTTACGTACAACAAGGCGGATATCAGTTACTCAACGCATGCCGTGGGCGGATTGACGGAGAACGATTTCATCTGTGCGGCAAAGGTAGACGCCTTGATTCCGAAAGACGAGTAGTTCATGGCGCCAGTGCAAAACTCGGGGGCGACCAACCGGGCACGGGTGGTTGTCAACTTTGGCGCCGAATTACTGATCGAGACCACCCAAGGTGAATTGATACGCGCCAAGCCACGCAGAGGCGCGACGCTGCCGGTGTGTGGCGACTGGGTGAGCTACCAAATGGCGGATACACAAACCGCCCGAATCGACTCCATCGAGCCCCGTGCGAGCGCACTCTATCGCCCCCAGGGGCGTCATCGGAAACGCGTCATGGCCGCCAATGTCAACCAACTGTTGGTGGTGATTGCGCCAGAGCCGGCCCCGGATGCATTTCTGATCGACCGCTATCTGGTTGCCGCGGAAGTGGAAGGCATCAGTGCGCGGCTCGTCCTGAACAAATGGGATCTTGTGACCTCGGAGCAAGCTCCATACTACGAGTCGCTGCTGAATGAATACGAATCATTGGGGTACGCCGTCCACAGGGTCTCCGTACCCAGAGAGATCGGTCTGCAGAGGCTCAAAGAAGCGATCGACGAACATCTCAGCATTCTGGTGGGACAATCGGGTGTCGGTAAGTCCAGCTTGACCCGCATACTGATTGCCAGCAGCGAGGTGAAGGTCGGCGCTTTGTCCGAGGCCACGGGGACCGGTCAGCACACCACCACTGCTACCACTCTGTATCACGTTCCGAGCGGTGGCGATATTCTGGACTCTCCGGGAGTCCGGGACTTTAAGCTTTGGACCATGCCCATCTCGGACATTGCTCAGGGGTTTATTGAATTCTGCTCCCAACGTCCTTGTCGATTTCACAACTGCACCCACCGCGACGAGCCGGAATGTGGCATACGGGATGCCGCGCAATCCGGGGACATATCACCCCGCCGTTATGAGAGTTACCTGCGCTTGGTACGCGAGCTAACCTGACCGGTGAACGGCCCCCGCCAAAAGGCTTAATCGCACCCACGGCGAGGCACGCAAAGTCCCTACCGCCTATCAGTGAATAACTCGCGTCCTACTTAGCCCGGCGGCCAAGTCATCTGCCGACCGCCCAACAGGTGCAGATGAAGGTGGTACACCGTTTGCCCTGCAGCCAAATTGCAGTTCATGACCGTGCGAAAACCTCGATCGGCGATGCCGACTTCCTGCGCGATGTGTCGCGCGGCCAAGTACAGTTTCCCCACCAATTCGCCATCTTGGGGCGTCAAATCGTTGATCGTTGGGATGTGTTTGCGCGGAATCACCAGAATATGCGTCGGCGCTTGGGGGTTGATGTCATGAAAGGCGAACACATCTTCATCTTCGTAGGCCACCTTGGCAGGTATCTCACCGCTTAGCATTTTGCAAAAAATACAGTCAGCCATGTAGGCACCCCTCTCCCTGCTGTACCTGAGGTCTATTACGAAACCGGATCGCGGTGGATGGTTTGTCTTCCGCTGAAAGCGTGTGACAGCGTCCCGCCGTCGACATATTCCAGTTCACCCCCCATCGGGACGCCATGCGCGATTCGCGACGCTTTGACGTCATGTCGGGGGGCGATCTCGGCGATGTATTGTGCTGTCGCCTCACCCTCGACCGTCGGATTGGTGGCGATGATCACTTCGGATACCGGACCAGCGAATCGCTGCTCCAACAGATCCAGGCCAAGCTCGGTCGGCCCAATGCCATCCAGTGGTGATAAATGCCCCATCAACACAAAATATCGCCCTTGATAAAATCCGGCATTCTCGATGGCCAAGACGTCTGCTGGCGTCTCCACCACGCAGATCATGGAAGCATCCCGACGCTCATTGCTACAGATCGGACACAAATCGTTCTCGCTGAACATCCGGCAGGACTGACAATGACCGATGGTATCAACAGCCGTCGACAAGGCCGTGGCCAACGCTTTGGCCCCATCTCGGTTGCGTTCGAGCAGGTAAAAGGCCATGCGCTGGGCCGACTTGGGACCCACGCCGGGTAATAGCCTTAAGGCTTCGATCAGTTGAGCCAGACGAGGCGAAAACACACTCACCGGTCGCTAGCTCCCACTGGGTCCGCCAAACCCGCGGGCCATACCACCGACCTTCTGACTGAGCATCTTGTCCGCCTTATGGACGGCGTCGTTAAAGGCAGCGGCAATCAAATCCTCCAGCATCGACTTGTCGTCCATCACGCTGTCGTCGATTTGGACTCGACGCACTTCTCGGCGGGCGTTGATCACCACCTCGACCAGTCCGCCAGCCGCTTCGCCGGTGACTTCCAGGTTATAGAGATCTTTGGCTGCCTGCTGCATGTCTTGGCCCATCTGCTGGGCTTGCTTGAACAATTTGTCAAAAGGGCTACTCATTGGTGTTTTCTCCGTCAGCGCCGGGGCGCTAATCGATGGGTTTTACCCGTTTTACTTCCGCACCCATGTGTTCTTGCAACAGCTGAACGTTGGGGTCGTGTTCCGCCGCCTCCCGGGCTTCCAGTTCGTGCTGCGCACGGGCGGCGGCTTCGACGCGAGCCGGTGTCGACTCCAGCGTAGCCAGTTCAATTTTCAAAGCCAGGTTTGGTCGTTTGAAGTGCGTCCGTAGCGCCGACTGTAAGCGCTCCACTGCGACCGGGGTCTGCAGCTGCGAAAATTCCTGATCCAGTTGAAGAACGATGTGATCGCCTTGCATCGATTTCAAGGTGCTGTTCATCGCCAACTGCTGGGTCATGCCCCCCAACCGCAGTTTTTCGAGCTGCGATGACCAGTTGTCATCGCCGGCGGCATCTCCTACTGGAGACTTGGTCATCGGTTGCGGTAGGTCGTCGGGTCGCTCAGCAGCCGACTGACGTTGTTCGCCCTTGCCCGGGATACGCCGTCTGGAAGTGGGGTCTGGCTGGGGCGCCTTGGGCGCAACCGGAGCCGATGGCGACGCGGTGTGTGTCTGCGTCGTGTTCTTCATCGGGTGAAAAGCGAACAAGCGAAGGGCCGTCATTTCGAAACCCACAGCAGGGTCAGGCGCGAGCGGCAACTCACGCTTTCCGATCAGACAGAGTTGATAGAAGACTTGAATATCTTCCGGCGAAATAGCCGCTGCCAGATCGTCAATCAGGCCCGATTCCATTACAGCATCCGAACCTTGACCCAGTGTTTTAATAAACGCCATTTGCTGGAGCGTACTGGCGATTTCGTCCAGCAGACCGGAATAGTCAACGGCTTGTTCGCGCAGCCGCGTCAACAAATCGCGCAAAGCTTTCGCATCGCGCCGGATCAGTGCGTCCAGAAATCCGCGGACCTGCGTTTGGTCAATCGCCCCCAACATGCTGCCCACCTCTTCCGCCACCAGCCTTCCGGCGCCGAAGGCGATGGCCTGATCGAGCAGACTCAATGCATCACGCATGCTGCCATCGGCCGATTTGGCAATCAGCGCCAAAGCCTGCGGCTCGGCTGAAACGTTTTCTGCATCAGTGATTTTCTTGAGCTGCGTTTGAATAAGATCGGGCGGTAGTCGTTTGAGATGAAACTGAAGACACCGCGAGAGTACCGTGATGGGTAACTTACGGGGGTCTGTCGTACAAAGCAGAAACTTCACATGTTCCGGGGGTTCCTCCAACGTCTTCAACAACGCGTTGAAAGAATGCGTCGATAACATGTGCACTTCGTCGATGAGATAAATCTTGTAGCGCCCCCGCGTGGGTGCGTACTGCACGTTGTCAAGCAACGTCCGGGTATCATCGACTTTGGTGCGGGAAGCCGCATCGACTTCGATCAAATCGATAAAACGTCCCGCGTCGACATCCTGGCAGGCTGCACACTCGCCGCACGGTGTGGCGGTCATGCCCTGCTCACAGTTCAAACACTTGGCCAGGATGCGGGCAATGGTGGTTTTACCCACCCCACGGGTGCCGGTGAATAGAAAAGCGTGATGGAGTCGCTGCTGTTCCAGACCGTTGGACAAGGCACGCGCAACATGCTCCTGCCCGACCAATTCGGCAAAACTGCGGGGACGCCATTTGCGCGCAAGAACCGTATAACTCATCGGTGAACAACTATGAGGCAGCCCGATGCCGCCGTGTGACCAAACCGACATTCTAGCCCAATCGATAGGTCACGGTATGCAGTGAGCACGGATTTGCACCGCTGGTGCGTAATCAGACCAACCAAACTCGGCTATTTGGGGAGGCAGCCCCGACCAGCCACACCCCGGCGCCCGAATCCACTGCTGCCGCTGCTCCCTTCCGGGCCTGACGGGGTTCACAGTTTATCGTCGCGAGGGGACCAATCGGAGCCACCATAGAACAGTGAAATGTCAATTTTTCGTTAATATTGGCCGAGCCAAATAGCCGCGAATATCGATCTCCGCTCTTCTCGGCAGCTCGCGGCGAGATATGGCGGAGAGAGAGGGATTCGAACCCTCGATACGGTATTACCGTATACACGATTTCCAGTCGTGCGCCTTCAACCGCTCGGCCATCTCTCCACGCGGGTTTCGTCGTCGCCAGGGCATTAACGAGGGCGCAAGATTAACGCACACCGTGCGCCCGGCGCAATGTATGGCTCTCCCTGTCGCGAAAGGTTCAGGGGCTGGCCGGTTCATCCAAAAACGGCGGCGGCTCGTCCAGACATCGCCCATCGGCGCGCTTGCGGATGTCAGCTCCCTCGGCCACCGGCCGAGCGGGTGGGATATCCCAGGTCGTGTCCGGTGCCGGAAAACTGGCATTTTCCGGAATTACCATGGGCGGATATTCTCGAGCGTCGAGATAGATATCGCCATTGTTACATTCGGGCGTGCTCGCACAGCCGACGAGTAGCAAACCGATGGACGACGGGATCAACAGTTTCAATCGACTCACACTTCAATTCCAGCTTGTTGTAATGCCGCCACGACTTTAGGTCGGGATTCCGCGGTCAACGGCGTTAAGGGCAATCTGATTCCCTCTTCGATCAGCCCCATTTTGTGTAAGGCCCATTTCACCGGAATGGGGCTGGGTTCGACGAACAAATCCCGGTGAAGCCCCCGCAGTGATTGATCAATACCCATTGCGGTCTCCCGATCACCGGTCATGGCCGCAGCGCAAAGATCGTGCATCGACCGGGGCGCCACGTTGGCCGTGACGGAAATATCGCCTTTCGCGCCGGACAATATGGCCTCGGCCGCCGTCGCATCGTCACCGGAGTACACGATGAAACCATCACGACTGCGACTCAGAATTTCCCCGACACGCGAGATGTCTCCGGTGGCTTCTTTGACACCGAAGATATGGGCGACCTGCGACAGGCGGACAATGGTCTCAGGCTTCATATCCACGGCGGTGCGGCCGGGCACGTTGTACAGTATTTGCGGGACCGCGACCGCTTCGGCGACCGCCCGATGATGGCGATAGATGCCTTCCTGGGTCGGTTTGATGTAATACGGGCAGACCAGCAAGCAGGCGTCCACACCGGCTTCTTTCGCACCCCGCGTCAATTCGATGGCCTCGGTGGTCGAATTGGCGCCGGTTCCGCCGATGACGGGTATTCGTCCCTTCACCAGTTCGACTGTTCGCCGGATCACCTCCAGGTGTTCAACGAAATTGAGCGTGGCGGACTCTCCAGTCGTACCGACCGAGACAATTGCATCGGTGTGGTTTTCTATGTGAAATTCGACCAGTCGCGCCAAGCCATCCCAATCCACACCGCCATCGGCGTGCATGGGTGTGACCAATGCGACGATGCTGCCTTGAATCATCACGGGCTCCCTGGGAAAGAGTGCCATGTTACCTTGGGGGTCTGACGCCCCACAAGCGGGCAGAGCCCATCGGATGGGTTGTGCGTCTTATCGGTCACTAATGGGCGCAACCCCTCCCCAGCCAAGGAGTGCGAATCGCCATGAGCCAAATCGATGTCGGAGATCAACTACCCTCGTTTTCCGTCACCGCCACCGGCGGACAAACCATCACGGAAGAGAATCTGAAAGGAAAATTCACCGTGATTTATTTCTACCCCAAGGACAACACCCCTGGCTGCACCACGGAAGGACAAGAATTCCGCGACCTGCATGATCAGTTCCAGGCGCTCAACAGCCAAGTCTTTGGCGTCAGCCGCGACAGTATAAAATCACACGAGAACTTCAAGACCAAACAGATGTTCCCGTTCGATCTGTTGTCGGATCCCGACGAGGTGCTTTGCCAGGTGTTCGATGTCATCCGTGAAAAGAACATGTACGGGAAGAAGGTGCTCGGTATTGAGCGCAGCACCTTTCTCATCAACCCCGAAGGCGCCGTCGCGCAGATCTGGCGTAAGGTAAAAGCCAAAGGTCACGCCAAGGAGGTGCTCGACACCATCGCTGATATCAATACCTAGAGTGAAAAACACGACCCTGTTCTCCGTGCACTGCATATCGACTTAGAGGCCGTTGTGAAAAAAACCAAGATTCCGCATCTTCGCCTGTTTGTTCTGGACACCAATATCTTAATGCACGATCCCACAGCGCTGTTTCGTTTCGAAGAGCACGCTGTGTATATCCCCATGGTGGTACTCGAAGAACTCGACGCCGCCAAGAAAGGCATGTCTGAATTGGCGCGCAACGTCCGCCAGGTCAGTCGCTTCCTGGACGATTTGATCCGCGGCAAGGGGCGAGAAGAAATCAGCGACGGGATCGATCTCAGCCAATCACCGCTCACCGGCAACGGCTTTACGGTGGGCGGCGGGCGGTTGTTTTTTCAAACCGAACCCTTACTCGCGGAGTTACCGGGAAACCTGCCGGGCAACAAGCCGGACAATAGCATTCTCGCGACCGTGATGGGTCTTCAGGCGCAGCATCCCGACAGCCGCGTGACGCTGGTCTCGAAAGACATCAATTTGCGCATCAAAGCCACGGTGATGGGGATCGACGCCGAAGACTACTACAACGATCAGGTGCTGGACGACGTCAATTTGCTGTACACCGGCTGGGAAGCTTTGCCGCCGGATTTCTGGGATACGCACAGCAAGGACATGGATTCCTGGCATGAGGAAGGACGGACCTTCTATCGCGTTAACGGTCCCGGGTGTGGCGGATGGTTCCCTAACCAATGTCTATATCTGGAGGGTGACCAAGGGTTCGAAGCTGTGGTCCGCGAGGCTGGCGAAGATCAGGTCACCATCGAGATGCTCCGGGATTATCGTCAACAAAATCCGGTCTGGGGCATTCATGCGCGAAATCGAGAGCAGAACTTCGCCTTGAATCTGCTGATGGACCCCGATGTGGACTTCGTCACCCTGCTCGGCTCGGCCGGCACGGGAAAGACCCTTCTGGCCTTGGCCGCCGGTCTCACACAATGTCTGGAGATGAATCGTTTCCGCGAAATCATCATGACCCGGGTTACCATTCCAGTAGGAGAAGATATCGGCTTTCTACCGGGCACGGAAGAAGAAAAAATGACGCCGTGGATGGGTGCGTTGATGGATAACTTGGAAGTGCTCACTCACACCGATCAAGCCGGGGAATGGGGACGGGCGGCGACCAACGACCTGCTCAGCCATCGAGTGAAAATCCGGTCGCTGAATTTTATGCGGGGGCGTACTTTTCTCGACCGCTACATCATCGTCGACGAAGCGCAAAACCTGACTGCCAAACAGATGAAAACCTTGATTACCCGCGCCGGACCAGGGACCAAAATCGTCTGTTTGGGCAACATCGCTCAGATCGACACGCCCTATCTGACCGAAACCAGTTCAGGACTCACCTACGTGGTGGATCATTTTCGCAGTTGGTCCCACAGCGGACATATCACCTTGCTGCGGGGCGAAAGATCACGCTTGGCAGATTTCGCCTCTGACGCACTTTGATTTCGTCTGTTCCCACCCAACGGTGCTGCTAAGCCGACAGCGGGCTCGCAGCACCGATTGGGAACCAGGATTGCCGCAGACCAAAGCACGGCGGGTTATTCTTGAGCTCACTAGGGGGCCGTTTCGTCGGTCACGACACCCGATGCAATGTGATGAGGCCAGGCTTTGAGTATCGCTTGGACCAAGGTAGCCAAGGGAATGGCGAAAAAAATGCCCCAAAATCCCCATACACCGCCAAAGAACAGCACGGCGATAATAATGGCTACCGGATGCATGTTCACTGCCTCGGAAAATATCAGCGGCACCAGGATATTGCCATCCAGAAACTGAATGATGCCGTAAGCCAAGGTGACGTAAAACAGCTCGACGCTCCACCCCCACTGGAACCAAGCCACAGCGCATACCGGAATGGTCGCCACGGCTGCCCCGATGTAGGGTATCAGCACGGAAAAACCCACCAGGGTTCCTAGCAGCATGGCGTAGTCCAAGCCCAATATTCGGAACGTTGCGAAGGCGATAAATCCTACGATCACGATTTCGGCGATCTTACCTCTGATGTAGTTCGCCATCTGAGTATCCACCTCTCGCCAGACGGTGACCGCCAGCCCCCGATTGGAGGGCAAATAACTTTGAAACCAGCTTAAGATTCTGTCTTTGTCTTTCAGTAAGAAGAACACCAGAACAGGCACCAAGACCGTATAGACCATCATGGTGATCAGGCCGAAACCGAACGAGAGCGTGCGGGCCAACACATACTGCCGGAAGCTATTGACGTCCTCGCCAATTTCCGCGATGAGCGCTTGAACTTGCGCATCAGTGAAAAGGTTCGGATAACGTTGGGGTAAATTAATCAGCAACTGCTGTCCCTGTTCAATCATTCCCGGGAGCTGCTGAACCAGCTGAGTGATCTGGCGGATCAGAATGGGCACCAACGCCAAAGTGATGAAAAGCAGCGCCAGAACGAAGGCAAGAATAACGGCGGATACTGCGAGCAAGCGGGGTGTTTTGAGCCGCTCCAGAATTCCGACCAAACCCTCAAGCAAATAAGCGATCACAATGCTGGCCAGCACCGGCCCCATAATGTCGCCGAAAAAGAGCACGATGGTCATCCCGACCACCAAACTCAAGATCAGAAAAACCACCTGAGGGTCGGAGCTGAGCCGAGAAAACCACGCCCTTATAGATTCCATAATTTCCTGGCCGATTGAACCTATCGCCGGTTGTAACGTTCCAAGGCTCATACAGATAAGCAGTGCCATTGAAACGCTTTGAGTGACCGGTATCCTAACGCTTCAGCATGACCAGGTGAAACTTGTTGGCCAATGCGTGTTTCTCCAGTAGGGTGTTACCCGAGTGCTCCGCCCATAATTCGAAGTCCTTGATGGCGGTTGGCACTGTGGTCATGACACTCAGGGTTTGGCCGACTTCCATCGACTCGAGCGCTCTGCGGGCACGCAGCAAGTGAGCTGGCGCGGGGATGTTGCATAAATCAAGTTCGGCATCGTAATTAGCCATTAATATGACCTCTCCTATAGTCCAACTTTTTATTCGGCAGAGTCCATGGAAACCCGTCATCGTGAATCGTGACAAGTCTTCCGGACAGCCCGCCAGCACATCGGGAATCGTTCGGCACCCCATATCTCGCTTTCGCGTGACGCTGTTAGCCTTACTCACGCTAATTCTAGCCACACCCGCGGTGGTTTTTTCTCAAAATGACGCGCTGCCCGATATGGGGACGGCCTCCGACAACATCCTCTCACCACAAGAA
Source organism: Pseudomonadota bacterium (assembly GCA_034189865.1). NCBI lineage: Bacteria > Pseudomonadati > Pseudomonadota > Pseudomonadota bacterium. Next base: position 14,511 of record JAXHTV010000002.1, read on the forward strand.
GAGGAACAACTTGGCCGGCAAGTGGTCGAGCAACTTCACCGTCAGGGTGTGATCGTCCAAGACCCGCTCATCGCGGCCTATATCACAGATATCGGCCGCCAGTTGGCAGCATACAGCGGAACCAATCAAGGGCCTTTCTTCTTTTTCGTCACACGTGATCAGAGCATTAACGCTTTTGCCCTACCCGGTGGGTATGTGGGGGTAAATGCAGGGCTGTTTCTCACTTCGACTAACGAGAGCGAGCTCGCCGGCGTTTTGGCTCATGAAATCGCCCATGTCACTCAACGGCACATCGCACGCCGGATCGAAGCCACGCGCACAGCCAACATTGCCACCACGGCAGCTGTCCTAGCGGCCATCTTGGCCAGCAGCGGCGATGCGCAAGTGACGGAAGCTGCTATTTCCGCCGGTATGGCGGCGACTACCGAAAACGCAATTCGTTTTACCCTGCAAAATGAGTACGAAGCTGACCGCATTGGTATTCGAACGCTGGAAGAAGCTGGCTATAACCCGAGCGGTATGGCGAGCTTTTTCAAGCGGCTACAACAGTACAATCGGTTGTACGAATCGGCCGATAGCGGCTTTCTGAGAACTCACCCGGTGACATCGGATCGTATCAGCGAGGCGCAAAATCGCGCCGCCAACTATGGCTCCTCCTTCGAAGAGAGCAGCGACGCCTATCTGATCACGAAAGCACGGTTACGTGTCTTGACTACGCGCGAATTGACGCCCGTCATCGCCCATTTCGACGAAGAGCGTCAAACGACAACCGGCGCGCAATGGCAGGCGGCAACTTATGGTCAGGCCTTGGCGTTGAAGGCGCGCGGAAACAATGCCGCCGCCCTGCCGCTCTTGATCGCCCTGGTGGAACAGGCGCCCACGGTTCCGGCCTACCGGCTCGCCCTCGCGGAATCACAGCTATCGTCCCGCGAAATAACCGAATCATTAGACACATATGAGAAATCGTTAAAGTTATTTCCAATTAACTATCCGCTAACCCTGTCCTATGCTCGCGCGCTATTGGATACTGGCAACGCCCAAAAGGCCCGTGACCAGCTTCTGCAGCTGCCGTCTGATCAACCCGGCCACGCAGACCGCCTTCGGTTGCTGGCCCAGGCAGCGGAAGCTTTGGGACAGCAAGCGGACAGCCAATATTATCTAGCGGAATACTATTTGCTGCAGGGTCAACGTAGCTTAGCCATCGAACAACTTCAGATTTCCTTGACAAGAGCGGATATAAACGAAATACAGAAGGCGCGTGCACAGTCGCGCTTGAACACACTCATCGACAAGCCTGCACCACCATAACATCGGTGTCGTTTGGTGTAGGGATGGCATCGCTGTTGGAGAGGATATCGCAATGGCACAGCACTATCTCAGCAAGCTCTTTAAACCGGAATCCATCGCGGTATTCGGCGCCAGTGACAGAACCAATTCGGTAGGGCAATTGGTTTTCTCCAATCTCCTCTCCAACTGGAACCGAGATCGGCTCTATCCGATTAACCCCAGTCATCCGCAAATTGCCGGCGTTGCAGCTCACGCCTCCCTCGATACGGTCGATCAGAATGTCGATCTGGCCGTCATCACCACGCCCGCCTCCAGTGTTCCATCCATCATTCAGCAATGCGGAGAGCACGGCGTATCGAATGCGGTGATTCTCTCGGCGGGGTTCCGAGAAATCGGAAAAGATGGCGAACAGTTGGAACAGGACGTGATCAAAACCGCCCGAAAGTACGGGATTCGGTTCATTGGCCCGAACTGCCTGGGTGTCATGCGACCCGAATGTGGTTTGAACGCGACCTTCTACAAGGGTACGGCCCAACCGGGAAAACTCGCCCTAGTGTCTCAATCAGGCGCTCTGTGCACCGCCATTCTCGACTGGGCGGATGCAAACTCCGTCGGCTTCTCTACCGTGGTCTCGATGGGTATTTCAGCCGACATCGACTTCGGCGAGGTTCTGGACTTCTTAATCCATGACCCCGAAACGGAAAGTATTCTGCTGTACATAGAAGGCATTCACGATGCCCGCCGGTTCATGAGTGGCCTGCGGGCCGCCGCCCGGGTCAAACCGGTGATTGCCCTGAAGGTGGGCCGTCACGCAGCCGCCGGCCGCGCTGCCATGTCTCATACCGGCGCGCTGGTTGGCAGCGACGATGTCTTCGAGGCGGCATTACAGCGAGCCGGCGTGGTCCGAGGCCGGCGAATCTCTCATCTTTTTGCTGCTGCCAAAGCCCTGGCTTCCCCCGGGAGGCCGGAAGGAGACGCCCTCGCAATCGTCACCAACGGTGGCGGGCCAGGCGCGATTGCCAGCGATACCGCTTCCGATCTGGACATTCCGCTGGCCGAGCTGTCTCCACAGACGATCCGCGCTTTGGATGCCGTTCTACCTCCAACGTGGTCGCGAGCCAATCCGGTGGACATCATTGGCGACGCCACACCAGACCGATACCGGCAAGCGGTTGAAATCTGCTTAAACGATTCGAAAGTTCAAGGCTTGCTCGTTTTGCTCACCCCGCAAGCCATGACACAGCCCACCGAAGTGGCCGAAGCCGTGATCGCCGCCAGCCAAAACCAAACGAAGCCGGTGTTTGTCTGCTGGATGGGACAAAGCCAAGTTGACGAAGCCCGAGAGCGATTTACCGCCGCGGGGCTCCCCAGTTTCCACACACCTGAAACCGCGGTGGAAGCATTTCATTTTCTGGTCAGGCATCGACAAACTCGACAACAGCTCTTGCAAACACCGGCACCTTTGGGTGAATGGGAGCCGGCTGATGTGGACGGGGCCCGCTTGATCGTTGAGGGCGTACTTTCCGAGGGCCGCACCGTTTTAAGCGAAACCGAATCCAAGGCGTTACTCAGGGCATTTCGCATCCCCACCGCCCCGGCGCTTGTCGTCCGCTCTCCCAACGAAGCATTGGTTCAGGCAGAGGCCATTGGTTTTCCCGTGGCGATGAAGATCAACTCACCCGACATCACCCATAAATCGGATGTCGGCGGCGTGAAGTTAAACATTCTCAACGCCCAAAGCGTTCGTTCAGCCTACCAGGAACTGCTGCGCGAAGTGGCAAAACGCCGCCCGGAAGCGCGCTTGGACGGCGTGACGGTAGAGCCCATGGTCAAACGGCGCCATGGTCGGGAACTGTTGGTCGGTGTGGTGTCCGACCCGGTATTTGGGCCCGTGGTCACCTTCGGTGCGGGCGGCACCGCGGTGGAAGTGATGGGTGATCGTGCAGTCGCTCTTCCACCATTGAACCGGTTTCTGGTACGCGAACTGGTCAGCCGCACCCGGGTTGCCAAAATGTTGGGACCTTTCCGCGATATGCCAGCAGCCCACCGTGGCGCCCTGGAAGAGGTTTTACTGCGTGTCTCGGAGTTGGTTTGCGAACTGCCCACGGTGGACGAATTGGACATCAATCCACTCATTCTGGACGAGACGGGGGCCGTCGCAGTGGACGCCCGCGTGGTGGTGAAGCACGCGCGCACCACCGCCCAGCGCTATTCGCACATGGCCATCTACCCCTATCCGACGCATCTGGTTCAACGTTGGCAGTTGCCGGACGGAACCAATCTGACCGTCCGCCCTGTTCGGCCTGAGGATGCGGAATTGGAGCAAGCGTTCGTGCGAGAACTTTCCGAACGCTCTCGCTACTTCCGTTTTATGCAGGCACTAACCGAGCTCAGCCCGGATCTTTTGGCCCGGTTCACGCAACTCGACTACGACCGGGAAATGGCCTTGATCGCGGTGGCTCGCGAACAGGGTAAAGAGCGGGAAATCGGCGTCGCACGGTACGTGATCAACCCCGACTGGAGAAGTTGCGAGTTCGCCGTCGCAGTGGCCGATGCCTGGCAGGGGCGTGGTGTCGCTCATCACCTGATGGAGCAAATTATCGCCTCGGCACGTAGTCAGGGTCTTCGGCGGATGACGGGGCAGATATTGGCCGACAACCGGGAAATGCTCGAGCTGGCCAGCACGCTGGGCTTCGAGATCTCTCGAAATCCGGAAGACGCTAACCTGATGGAGGCGAACCTGGCACTTTGAATCAAATTGGCGCGCGCGCGGCAAAAAATGCCAGACAACCCTGAACCGACAGCTCATAGTTATCGAAGCGATCCGCCAAGGCCGTCTGCAGTCTATCTTCCGTGTCGGACGTGTTGTGGAATACCCCTTTCCGGTTGTAGAACGACATCAACCGCCGCGACAGGGCATTTTGCTGCGCCGGAGAATGCAGCAAGGTGGTACCGAACAGCACGCCACCGCTGGCCAAATAAGGCCGGAGATTGTCGAAAACCACCGCCTTATGAGACATATCGCCCGGCAGACAGTGCAGCAGATAGTTCAAACCGATCGATTCAAAAGAACGGGTTAAACCGCTGTCAGCCACGCTCTGGGGATCCAATACATTGGCTTGATGAACCGAGGGGCGATAGCGGACGATCCGCTGTGCCGTGACAGCCAGGCTGTTGGGATTCAAATCCAACAGGGCAATTCGCGGTTGCGGCGTGGGAAAATTAGCCCGGTCGAGAAACAAGCCGGTGCCCACGCCGACGTCCAAGTGAGATGAACTTAAATGTCTTTGGTAATGTGCGGCGATATCCTGGGTACGGACACGCCAAATGAAAGGTGTGGGAAAACGATAGACGAACCCATCGTAGCACGCCAAAACCCAACGCGAGTAGATGGCCTGCCCTTCGCGAACCGCCTCCGCCATCGATTCCGATTGCCGAATGTCCACTTTCTCAGTCGCCTTTTCGTATTGTTTTGTTACGATATCGCCGGTTGTCGCGTTGGCGCAGCGGCGCACATGCGGTGAATTTGCTCACCGATTGATTCCAAATCAACCGGTTTCGAGGTATCAACTGCCACCGCATGCTGACTTTCTACTTCTCCCAGAGGTTCGCGAGCCGTCAATTGTGCCTGAAGGACCGCCAAGCCGGCGTCTGACACAGACTGACCACTGCGCTCCCGGTCAATCACTCGCCGCCGCAGTTCGGCCGCTGGTGCGGTGAAACTCAAGATCACATGCGGAACGCCTTCCGGCTCTGCCACTGCCTCAACGAACCGCTGTCGTTCCGCCTGGCGAAGGAAGCTTGCGTCCACAACGACGGTGCGACCGGTTCGTAAGATTGCTCGCGCAAGGTTCCGAAGTCGGGCATAGGTTTGCTCGCTCGCTTGCGCGCTGTAGATCGACTCACCCACTCCAGCTGCCGCTCGGGTCTGCGGCCGTAACCCGAACAATCGTTTTCGCTCCACATCCGATCGTAAACGGATCGCCGGCAACCGCTCGACCAAGCGCTCAGTCCAGTAGGATTTCCCACTGCCGGAAACCCCATAGGTCAAGATCAGGATGCCGCCTGGCCGATCAGAGCACTGCCCTGCGAATTCGAGATAATCCCGGCATCGCGCATGAAACTCGGCATCGTCTTGCGATTGCGCCCGGGCTTGGGCGACGCCGATGGCAGCAACCTTCGCTCGAACCATGGCGCGGTAGGCTTGGTAGAAATCCAACACCGCCAGTCCTTCATAGTCGCCGCACAAGGCAAGGTATTGATCGAGGAATCGATGCGCCAATCCATTTTGCCCCTTGACCGACAAGTCCATGATCAGGAAGGCAATATCGTTGACGGTGTCGATCCATCGAAGGGCCGGATTGAACTCAATCGCATCGAAAGGCACGACGTGGCCCTGCCAACGAACAATGTTGCCCAAATGTAAATCGCCGTGCAGCTCCCGAACCCACCCCGCGGCTTTTCGGTCGCAAAAGGTCTCAAACAACGCATCGTGCCACGCTGCGCTATCCACTTGCATGCTCGACAGCTTTATCTGAAGTTCCGAATCTTGCCCCAAACAAAGTCTGACCGTTCTGAAGTTCTCCAATACATCATGAAGGATTTGATCGGGTTCTCCCCAGGGAGTCGATGGCAATGCCTGCGTGGCATCGATATGAAACTGTGCGACCTCCTTGGCCAGCGAATCCACAAGCTCGCCATGCAACGCACCGCGCATGGCCAATTGATCCAAGGTCTGATCCGGATCGAACTGCCGCATTTTTACCGCGTACTCGATCACCGGGCCTTTGCCGTCAAGCTCCGGGGCGGATACCTGCCCGGTGATGGCGACAACCCCAACGTACAAATCCGGCGCCATACGGCGATTGATCCGAATCTCTTCCTCACAGGCGTACCGGCGTTTTTCCAGGCTCGAGAAGTCCAGGAAACCCAGTTCAACCGGTTTTTTAAATTTGTAAACGTAGCTTCCGGTCAACAACAACCAGGAGATATGCGTTTCGATAATCTGAAAATCACTGACCGGGTGAGGGAAACGGGCCGCTGTCTGAAGCCGTTGCAAAAATGCAGGAAAACTCATAACAGGCCCTTAGCCGAGGAGGCGAACCAGGTTATCCCAACCGAATAATCCCTGGCTGCGCGTCCGGGAGGAACTGTCTCGCCGTGCTAATCAGACCTATGGGGTTCGGTTCCTAATGTCTATATGTAGCACAGTTTCAGACCAGTTCGACACCGGGCCAATTTGACCGTAAGGATCGCCCGTCTGCGCTTGTGCCGAATGGGTCCGGGAAATCCTTGCCGTGACCAGCACCTCCTCGAAATTAGAGAGACGAAGGCCGTCCGTCATCGCCATGCTATCGTCCAGGCGGACGTTGAGTGGCAAATCCCGAACCCGAACGCGAGCAACGGCTAAAGGCATCGGCGGACCCTCAACCGCTCGGGCGAAAACAAACACGGTATCGTTCGGTTGAACCGCATCGGCAATGGAAGGATCCAGGCTTACGGCCACCTCCAGACCCGTTTCGACACGTGTATCCAAGGCCGGATCGGCCGGAGCCGAAAGCCCACCCTTCTCCCGCGCGATGGCAATCTGCTCCCGAAGCAACTCATTCGCCTCTGGATCCAGCGTGTTCTGGGTAATCAGCGCTTGCCAACGGGAAACGGCAGTCTGGTACTCCCCGGCTTGCGAGGCAGCCAAACCGCCTAACCACAACGCCTTGGGCAAATCCGGTGTCATCGTCAACGCCTGCTCGATCAACGCCCGTGGCCGGCCCTCAAAGGCGTACAGCTCCCCGCGGATCGCAGAGACCTCGGCCAGGTCCGTCAGGAGCGCTGCATCATCGCCAAGGATCTCCCGCGCGTTCTCGTAAGCCGATTTGGCATCTTCATAGCGTGCCATCGCGAAATATGATCGGCCGAGCAAATACCAACCTCTGCCGTCGGAAGGATCCTGCGCCAAGCGGTCCGCCAGTGACTGAACCATCGCAGCCACCTCGGAAGAGGACACAGACGGTTGCGTACCGGCATTAAGCGCACCCGCACCCCCACCGAGTTGTGCGTAAAAGAACACGGCAACCACTGAAAACAGTGACGCAACCAACACTGCTGCAATCGGCGCTTTACCGGACTTCGCCGCCCTGCCCGCCATGTCTAAATCGTTGAGCAATTGCCGAGAAAGCTCATCGCGTAGTTCGTCGGCGGCGGCGGGATCGAACAAACCCGATTCGGCATCTTCGGCCAGCTCCGCCAAGCGTCGGCGATGGACGTCCGTATTGGTTTGGTCGGCTGATCTCACCCGCGTCACGCCCCGCCAGAGCGGCCAGGCCGCAAACAATAGCGCAACAATGAGCAGCGACAAAAGAAGTAAGTAAAATACCAAATCCATCAGTTGTTTTCGTCGCTATCTGAAAGTATTTTATTAGCCAGTTCTCGCTCGGAATCGGACAGCGCCGTTACCTCGGCGCCCGATTGCCGCCGCACTGTCATCAAAAGCGCGATAACGCCCAGCAATAGTAGTGCGCCAGGACCGAACCACAGCAGGTAGGTACTCCCTTTGACGGGTGGCCGATAGAGCACGAAATCGCCATAGCGGCTGACGAGAAATTCACGGATTTGTTCGTCGTCATGCCCGGCTATCACCATTTCATAAACCTCGCGGCGAAGATCTTCGGCCAGCTCGGCGTTGGATTCCGACAAGGTTTCGTTCTGACAGACCAGGCATCGCATGGATTCGATGAGTTGCTCATAGCGAACCCGCTCTTTTGGATCGTCGAACTCTCGCGGCAATATGGCATCAACGGTATGAGCAAGCAAAATCAAACACAGCAAGATCCCAGCGCGAATGTAGTTCATGAGAACTCCTCACGAATCTCCCGCAACAGGGGAATGATCTGATCCTCGACAATATCCTCCGTCAGCGGGCCGACGTGCTTATAGCGGATGACTCCGCGCCGGTCGATGACAAAGGTTTCCGGAACGCCATAGACGCCCCAATCAATTCCCACCCGACCCGAGAGATCATGTGCATTGGCCTTATAGGGGTTGCCAAAATGTTCCAGCCAAGCCAGCGCATCGACGCGCTGATCCTTGTAATTCAAGCCAAAGACGGGGGCCACTCTGCGGTCCGCGAGGCTTGAAAGCACCGCGTGTTCAGCACGACAGGCCACACACCAGGAAGCCCACACGTTCAGTACAGAAACAGGCGCTGCGCGTAAATCCTGTTCCGTAACGTGTCGATCAGGATTCGCTAAATCAGCCAATGTGAACGCGGGTGCCGGTTTTCCGATCAATGGCGAATGAATGCGGGAAGGATCACGCCCCAGACCCACGTACAAAAGCACGACAAGAGCGAGAAACAACACCAGCGGAACGAGAAAACGTCCCATTCGCTAAGCCGCCGCACCGCTCTCGGGTGTTTTTTTCTTCAAAGCCGACTGCCGACCGCTGACCCGCCGATAGCGCCGGTCTGTTGCTGCCAGAATACCGCCCAGCGCCATGAGCCAGGCTCCGAACCAGATCCAGCGGACCATGGGCTTGTGATGAATCCGCACGCTCCAGGCACCCCCGCCCAAAGGCTCTCCCAAAGCGGCGAACACGTCGCGGAGAAATCCCGGGTCGAAGGCTACTTGGGTCATGGTCTGTTGACGCACTGTATAAACCCGCTTTTGCGGCCGGAGCTCAGCCACGAAATCGCCGCCTCGGCTCACCACGAACAGCCCTTCTGCGGCTTCATAGTTGGGTCCGGATACCGCTCTCACGCCCTCAAACCGGTAGTGGTATCCGGCAACCTCAACCTCATCTCCGGGCTCCATTCTGAGGTTCCGCTCAATATCGAAGGTACTGACAACGCCGGCACCGATCATGAACACTGCGATGCCTATATGGGCCAGCTGCATCCCATAGTAACTTCTCGGCAAGGCACCGAAGGCGGCCAAACCACCGCCCCGCCGGCGAATTCGATCATAGATTCCCTGAAGCGCCGAACCCACGACCCAGAGCGCGAGAAACACAGTCAGGCCCAAAACGTAGTGTTCAAAGCCCACCCAAAACACGACGGTAATGGCCGCGAGAGCCACCGATACCAGGAATACGCCTTGCAAACGCGACATCAACTGCTTCGGTTCGGCCCGGCGCCATGCGACCAAGGGCCCCACGCCAATGAGAAAAACCAGAGGCAACATGATCGGCACAAAAACCGTGTTGAAATAAGGCGGGCCCACAGAAATGTTACCCAGTCCCATCGCGTCCACGGCCAAGGGATAGAGAGTGCCGAGAAGCACCGAGCCGCAGGCCACCACCAACAACACATTGTTGGCCAACAACAAACTTTCCCGTGAGAGCAAACTGAAACGACCGAAACTTTGCAGCGTTGGTGCCCGCCAAGCGTATAGCAGTAGTGATCCCCCAATCACGATCACGAGGAAGATCAATATAAACACACCGCGAGTCGGATCGGTGGCGAACGCGTGAACCGAGGTCAGCACGCCGGAACGAACGAGAAACGTCCCCAACAGACTCAACGAGAACGCCGCAATCGCCAGCAACACCGTCCAGGCCTTAAAGGTTCCGCGCTTTTCCGTGGCCGCCAGCGAGTGAATCAATGCCGTACCGACCAACCACGGCATGAACGAAGCATTTTCCACCGGATCCCAAAACCACCATCCACCCCAACCCAGCTCGTAGTAAGCCCAGCGACTTCCCAGGGCGATGCCGACGGTCAGGAACATCCAGGCGATCGTGGTCCAAGGCCGTGACCAGCGCGCCCAAGTGGCGTCCAGTCGGCCACCAAGCATGGCCGCGACAGCTAAACTGAAGGCTACCGAGAACCCCACGTATCCCATGTACAGCATGGGCGGGTGAATCACCATTCCGGGATCCTGCAACAGCGGATTGAGATCCCGACCGTCCGCAGGAACCGGAAACAGGCGATGAAAGGGGTTGGAAGTGAATAGGGTAAACAGCAAAAAGCCGACACTCACCAATCCCATGACGCCCAGTACCCGCGCCGCAAAAACAGTCGGTAGGCTGCGACTGGCGATGGCGACCGCCAAAGTCCAAAGCGCCAGGATCCAGATCCACAGCAGCATCGATCCCTCGTGACCGCCCCACACAGCCGTGACGCGATAGATCCAAGGCAGTTGGCTATTGGAATTTTGGGCGACGTAGTAAACGCTAAAGTCGTTGCTGAAGAAGCTGTAGGTTAGACAGCCGAGCGCCAGGGTGACGAAGACAAATTGACCGGCAGCGGCCGGCCGTGCGACACCCATCCAGCTAGCACGGCCAAGGGCTGCCCCAAGCAATGGCAAAACACCCTGCACCACCGCCAAACAACAGCTCAGTATCAATGTGAAATGACCGATCTCCGGAATCATTTCTGGAATTGTTCCAGCATTTCGTGGGGTGGCATCGCACCTTGGGCACGCAGGGACTCAGCAACTTCAGGCGGCATGTAGTTCTCGTCGTGCTTAGCCAACACCTGTGTTGCCTTCATGATACCCTCGGCGTTCAAGCGGCCCTTTGCGATCACACCCTGGCCTTCCTTGAACAGGTCGGGAAGGATGCCGTCGTATTCGATGGTCAACGTCTGTGCGGTATCGGTGATATCGAAGCGTACCGTGACACCCTCAGTCATTCGCTCAATCGTACTGGGAACCACCAGTCCACCCACACGAATGGGTTTGTCGACTGGCGCCTCTCCCGCCATAACTTGACTGGGGCTAAAGAAAAACATGAGGTTATCGCGGAAAGCGAAGCTGATCAGTAACACCGCCACGCCGACGCCAGCGGCGATCACAGTGGCGGCAATCAGGCGGTTTCTACGTCGTCGATTCATTTTGTGCTTTCTGTAGTTTTCGGTTTCGCTCCGAAAGACGGGCGATATCCCGGACAATACGCCGATGGCGGAACACCGGTAAGGCGGCCTGAAGGGTCAATAGGACGGCCGCGAGACCATAAGCCGACCACACATAAAGCCCGTATCCCCCCATCGCGAAATACTCAGCCATCACTCAGGGACTCTCCTATGACTTCCTTAACCCAATGTCGGTTCCGCTCGCGCTCCAGGATCTCGCAGCGCGAGCGACTCAATACCGCCGCGGCAAAATAGGCCATAAAACCTGCGGCCATGAGTAACAATGGAGTCAGCATATCCGCAGTCATCGAGGGCGCCGATGCCTTACTGACGGTTGCACCTTGGTGCAAGGTGTTCCACCAGACCACCGAGTAGTGAATGATCGGAATGTTCACAATGCCGACCAACGCCAGAATGGCGCCGGCCCGTGCCGCTTTTCTCCGATCCTCGATCGCCAGTTGCAGGGCCATGAAGCCGATATACAAGAAAAACAGAATGAGGACGGATGTCAGGCGCGCATCCCAGACCCACCAAGCCCCCCAAGTTCGCGCTCCCCACAATGAACCACTGGCCAAGGCCAATGCCGTAAACGCAGCGCCCAGCGGCGCGCTCTCCCGCGCCACCACTTCCGCCAGCTTGACCCGCCACACGAAGCCGATGGCGGCTGCTCCGGCCATAAACGAATAAACAAACATGCCCATCCATGCACTGGGCACGTGGACATAGATGATCCGGTAGACTTCACCTTGCTCATAATGGGTCGGCGCCAGGATGAGGCCGCCCACAAGACCGGCGCCCAACAGGCAGGCCGCCAGCAACCACAGCCAGGGGATCAACCGGCCGGCGCGACGATAAAAAATGGCTGGAGAAGCCCACTCGTGAAGATATCGATGCATCGTTAACCCAGGCTGACGCGAAGCGCGGCAGCGGTCGCGAACGGTGCCAAACTGGCCGCTAAAGCGAAAAGAGCACCCAAGATATAAAGTTGCGGTGCCGCTGAAAGCCCCTCCAGGGCCGCTCCAACGGCGCCTGCGCCAAACACCAAGACGGGCACATACAACGGAAGTAACAAAACCGACAGAAGGACACCGCCGCGCCCCAATCCAACGGTCAGTGCAACCCCGATCGCGCCCACCAGGCTCAACACAGGTGTACCCAGCAGCAAGCTCAACAGAAGCACCGGCAACACGTCGGGCGACAAGTTTAACAGGATGCCTAGGACCGGTGCGAGTAGAAGCAGCGGAAGCCCCGCCACCAACCAATGCGCCAAAACTTTTGCCGCGACCAATAGCGCAGCAGGATAAACGCTAAGCAACATTTGCTCGAGGGACCCATCTTCGAAATCGGCCCGAAACACGCTGTCCATCGATATGAGGCTGGCCAACAGCGCCGCCACCCAGATCACCCCGGGCGCAATACGGCGCAACACGTCCGGGTCAGCGCCAAGCGCCAGCGGAAACAGAGAAACGACGATCACGAAAAAAACCAGCGGATTGGCCAATTCGCCCCGACGGCGCACGGCCAAGCGTAAATCACGCTGAAGTAGCCCGAAAAATGCGCTGACCCCGTTACCCACTCGAATGACAACCTCTACAACATACCGATGGTGTTCACAAACCGATTTCGATGCGTTAACCGCTAGCCCAAGCGCAAGCGGGACACCCGCGCATCGGCCTCGTAGTCTAGCCCCCCATGAGTGCTACTGACGACGATACCCCCTTGCGACAGATGATCGTTGACCAGCCTCGCAACCATGGCTTGTCCGCGGACATCCAACGCCGTCAACGGCTCGTCCAGAATCCACAGCGAAGCCGATGCAAGCAGCAAGTGGGCCAGGGCCACCCTTCGACGCTGCCCCGCGGACAGGCGACGGACCAGCACATCTTCAAAACCGAGCAGACCGACCCGATGCAGAGCCGCCTCGAAATCAATATCTGCGCGACCATCGCCCAAAGAACCAGCGAACTGAAGATTTTCGACCGCGGTCAAATCCGAGCTCACGCCATTCAGGTGACCAACGTAAGCGAGTTCACCGTGAAAAGATGACTGCCAACTCCGAATATCGCGGTCACGCCAACGCACGGCGCCCTCTTCCGGCTCCGATAGCCCGGCAAGGATTCGGAGCAAACTGGTTTTACCGCTACCGTTCCTGCCCTCGATCTCCAACGCATCCCCCGGATAGAGTTGGAAGCTCAAGCCCTCAAACAACACCCGTTCATCTCGAATACAGATCAACTCGTCCGCACAAAGCCTCGGCTGCATGTCATCAGGTTGTGGTAGGTCCGGTGGAGTCAGGCGGAAGGACGACATCTTTTAAGACGCTTTTCCCCGAGTGATTGCTGTGGGGTGGAATCGGCGGATACGTTAATGGCCGTCCGCCAATAGGTCAATGCTGCACGCGGGCGTTTCAGCGCAGGTCGAGGAGCCGTATAATCTCGGCGTTCCGACACCAACTGTGCCCGAAAGGGCAGAAATCCTCCACCTGACAAGCAAACGCACCCATGGCGAATATTCAGGACTCACATAAAGACTCTATGGCCCTCAACGAGCGTAACGCGCCAAAAGATCCCTTCATATTGTTCACACAGTGGTACGCGATGAGCCAAACGCTCGGGTTAAGCGAACCGACCGCGATGACGGTTGTCACCGTTGACACGGCCGGACAACCGTCCGCCCGAGTAGTGTTGTTGAAAGAGTATGACTCGCGCGGATTTGTTTTTTTTACCAACTATAACAGTCGCAAAGGCTCGGATATTTGCGACAACGCGAAATGCGCCCTGCTGTTCTATTGGGGCCCGGTGGCGCGGCAAATCCGTATCGAGGGGGTTATCGAAAAAGTAGACCCCGCTGAATCGGATACCTATTTCGCCACTCGCCCGCGTAACAGCCAACTCGGTGCTTGGGCATCACCGCAAAGTCAGCCCATCGAAAACCGGCGCCAACTGACGGATCAATTCGAAGAGTTACGGCAGAAATATGAAGGCCGCCCCATTCCGCGGCCGCCCCACTGGGGTGGATATCGCGTCGTTCCCACCGTGATGGAGTTTTGGCAGGGCATGCCTGACCGTCTGCATGATCGCTTGCAATATGATGTTCTGGCATCGGGCGAGTGGTCGATGAAAAGGCTTGCCCCCTGACGACACTAAGGATATTAACGGTTGCCAATCGCTTGGTCATCGGAGATCATGCCCATCGGCAAGTTGGCATAGAACCCTCACGGGCCTTGCGATTCGTCAACAGAATTCAAGAAAACCGAGCTTTCTATGCACGTAAAATCAATGGGGTATTGAGTGGAAAGACGCCAGAGCTTCAACTACGATGATCTGCTGGCCTGTGGGCGCGGCGAACTGTTTGGTCCTGGCAATGCCCAATTGCCATTACCGCCGATGCTGATGTTCGACCGCATCACCCATGTATCGGATAAGGGCGGCGTCTATGACAAAGGACATATGGTCGCCGAATTGGACATCCGCCCGGAACTGTGGTTTTTCGAGTGTCATTTCCGCAATGATCCTGTCATGCCCGGATGTTTGGGTCTGGATGCCATGTGGCAGCTGATCGGATTCCACTTGGCTTGGCTGGGTGCCCCCGGCCGTGGCCGTGCCTTGGGTGTTGGTGAAGTCAAATTCACCGGACAAGTGCTGCCCGATGCCAAACGCGTCACTTACAAAATCGATATGAAGCGGGTGATATTACGCAAGCTCGTGATGGGCATCAGCGACGCCACAATGGAAGTTGATGGAAAAACAATTTATGAAGCCAAGGATTTACGGGCCGGTTTGTTCACTTCCACCTGATTACCAGAATTGCCACGAAAACACCTCAGACGCGATCATTGAAGGCGCCGTCGGAGTGAGCACCATGGCATCCGAGCCAACGATAATAAAACAGATGTACCCTTAGGCGAATAAGGCCAGATCATCGGTAGGTTGTGCGGCCGCACCGTACACCCCTACCCTAACAGGTAAGAGTATTTCCCAGGAGTTGCCACTATGCGAAGAGTCGTCGTGACCGGAATGGGCGTCGTGTCCAGCATCGGGAACAATAAGCAAGATGTGCTGAACTCGCTACGCAACGGAACCAGTGGAATCGCACGAAACGAAACGTATCAGGAATTGGGCTTTCGTTCCCATGTGGACGGCCCGCTTCGCATAGATCCGAAAGAGCTGATCGATCGGAAACTGTTTCGTTTCATGGGCGATGCCGCCGCCTACGCCTATATCGCGATGCGTGAGGCCATCGAAGATGCCGGCTTGCCGGCGGAGATCGTTTCAAATCCGCGCACCGGACTCATCTGCGGAAGCGGCGGAGCATCGCCAAGGAATCAAGTCGATGCAGTTGATATTCTCCGGGAAAAAGGAATTCGGCGGGTCGGGCCGTATATGGTCCCGCGGACCATGGCCAGCACCACATCGGCTTGCCTAGCGACCTCCTATCAGATTCAAGGGATCAACTACTCCATCAGCTCAGCCTGCGCCACCAGCGCGCACTGCATCGGAAACGCCTGCGAGCAAATCCAACTTGGCAAGCAGGACGTCGTCTTCGCCGGGGGCGGCGAAGAACTGCATTGGTCGTTGAGCATGATGTTCGACGCCATGGGTGCGTTATCCAGCAAGTACAATGACCACCCCACGACCGCCTCCCGAACATTCGATGCCGACCGCGATGGGTTTGTCATTTCCGGTGGCGGCGGAATGCTCGTTTTGGAAGAGTTGGAGCACGCGCTCGAACGCGGTGCCCCGATTTATGCCGAGATCGTTGGCTACGGTGCGACCTCCGACGGTTTTGATATGGTGGCACCCTCCGGAGAAGGCGCGATACGCTGCATGCGCCGAGCGCTGGAAACAACCGATGGGCCTATTGACTACATCAACACCCACGGAACCAGTACTCCGGTTGGTGACGTCAAGGAACTGCAAGCGATTCGCGAGGTTTTCGGCGATTCGATCCCCGCCCTCACATCGACGAAATCGCTCACGGGACACGCGTTGGGGGCTGCCGGCGCACACGAAGCGATTTACTCTATCCTCATGATGAAAAACGATTTCATCGCCGCATCCGCCAACATCGAAACACTGGATCCGGAAGCGGAAGGCTTCCCGATCGTGCGTGAACGACGCGATGGCGTTCGATTGGATCGGATTCTGTCTAACAGCTTTGGTTTCGGCGGCACCAATGCTTGCCTGGTACTACAACGTTTCGAGCGCTGATCACCGATATTCGCCAGAGAACGCGTCGCGAAAATTAGTTGCCTCGGTGGTTTTGCCTTCACCGAGGTTTTTAGCATCGTTCACAGCCGTTGATGTACGTCAATGCGCTTTCCGCACTAACCATTAGAGTAAGCCCATAAGGGATGAATCGACCGGGTTCGAGTGCGGTGGGCGCGGCATGGATGGCGGAGTTGAATTTGACGAGCGGCTCATTCAACACTACGACGCGGCCCGGTCCCGTTACACTTTCTACCCGACTCCGAGACACTTTCATCCCCTCTTCAACGGAACGACGTTCCGCCGGGCTCTTCTAACCAGTAACAACAATGCGCCGACCCGCTCCCTCTCCCTTCTGATTTACATCCCGTTTTACAAGGCGCCGGACGACCGCGCCAGCGGCCATCGCACCGACCCGAGTCAGACCCCGCACTATTTCGCGTGCTTGAAACGTGAAGTCGAATTGCTCGGCCAGCTGCTGCGCCCGGATCGGAGAGTCGCGGAGCTGACCGTGGTCGGTGGAACGCCAAGTGCCCTTGCGTCGGCGCAACTCGACCCGTTCTTCCCGTGTATTCACCGTGTGTTTTCACTGCCCCCCGAGGCCGACCGCGAATGGGCAGTCGACCTGGATTCGTCCGATCGGTGTGCCCGTGTTTTTTCGGACTTAGTCAATCTCGGCTTCAACCGGGTTCGCCTACGCCCGAGAAATTTCCAGCCGCAGAAACCATCCCTCGGATCACGACGAGTCAATTCGGATATACGCACCGCAGTAGTAGCGGCGCGGCGCGCCGGCTTGGGTTCCGTCGGTGTCGAGATTTTTTCCACATCGCTGATGCAACAATCAAAATACGTCAGCGTGGCACTGGATCAAGTGATCGAAGCGCGGCCGGATCGCGTGTTCCTCTTTCGGCCCCCGCAAAAGTTCCATTGTGCCAGTGGTACGGACTATTACCGTGATCTGGAGTTTGTCGGATCGAAAAACAATTTCGCAGTTTTCAAGCGATTTGCCGAACAGCTGCGCGATGCCGGTTATGTTTATGTCGGCCCAGATGTTTTTGCGCTTCCTTGCGATGCGCTGGTTCAAGCGCTGCAGACCGGTCAGCTATACCAGAATTGCTACGGCTATACCGCACACGGTCATTGCGACTTAATAGGATTGGGGTTGGGTGCAATCAGCCGAATCGGAACCAGTCTCTCCCAGAACACTCGGGACCCTCACGTCTACGAAAACCAATTGAACAGCGGCGCACTCCCGGTGGAATGTGGTATCGAATTAACACGGGTTGATCTGCTTCGCGAAGATATCATCTCCGACATCATGTGCCAGGGATGGGTCGATTACGCGTCAATTCAGGCCCGTCATGGCATTGAATTCGAGGATTATTTCCAAGAGGAGCTCGTGAATCTCAGAGCCATGGAAACCGACGGCCTGCTAAAAATGTCGGCTGATCATTTCGAGATTACCGCCCGCGGTAAACCACTACTGCCGGTCATCGCGGAGGTATTCGATACGGAGGCGTCGAGCCAGAACCGGAAGAGACCTCACTTTCATGCCGTATAGATGTAAGCCGGGGAATGGTCAAATCAAACAAATCGGGTCACACACCGCGCGGTGTGCGCCAGAGCAGCCATGTCGAGTAGCTTGACATCTCTGCGGTTGACCTCAATCAAACCTTCTTTCTCAAATCGCGTAAACACTCGACTAACGGTTTCCGTCGCAAGACGCAAAAAGTTTGCGATATCCCGCCGCGACATCGCCAGAACAAATTCTCGATCCGAGTAGCCCCGCTCCCGAAACCGATTAGACAGGTCTATTAGAAAACCGGCCAGTCTTTCCTCCGCGTGACTATCGCCCGCCAGCCACACATGGTTAGACAAATCTTTACTTAGCAGCCGCATAATCTGGTCTTGAAGACGGGGAATCTGGGATGCCAGAAGCGTTAGTTCTTCATAGGGCAAGGCGCACACTGAGCCGGTATCCAATGACACCGCGTCGGATTGGTAAGTGCCCGGGTAAATGGCGTCCAAGCCCATGATCTCGCCGGGTAAGAAAAACCCGAGGACGCGGTCGCGACCCTCGCTATCAACACGGTAATTCTTGAAACAGCCGGAACGAACCACAAACAGCGTGTGAAACTGTTCGCCCACCCGATAAAGGTGGTCACCGGTGTGCTTCGGACCGGAACGCTCAACGACGCTCTCCAAACGTTCGACATCGTTGCGGTTCAAACCGACCGGAACGCATAACTCGCTGAGCGAACAGTTAATGCAGGCACGACGAATCTGACGCTCCAACGAGGCATTGTTCGAATTCGTCACGGAGGGCACATCAAACTCCTGGAGCAACTGGGTAACGAGGAAACTCCGACTAATCGGATCGTCATGTCGATGCTTGGTTTTATTGCGGCGTTGGGAAATCCCCATTCGGACAGGTCCGTCCACCCGCACGCCAACCTGCCACTATTGTCCCAATCTATGCTCATGCTTGGATTGACCTGGGTCAATCCATCCGGGTTAATCGATCGAATCGACAAGCCCCAGATCCCCTGTCGCGGTCGACGGACCAAAGGGAACATTAGCCTATGGCCCAAGCATCGTCACCGCTATATAAATTACAGGGCATCAACCTGGTGTGTTTCATACGCCCACCGTATGATGTCGCCATAGGTCTCTCCCCGTTCGCCCCACAACTCAGGGAGTTCGTCCATGTCAAAATTTTTTCCCAAACACAAAACTAAAATTGTCTGCACCGTCGGCCCGGCGTCGTGGCAACCAGCGACGCTCAAGCGGATGGTGAGTGCGGGTATGAATATCGCTCGACTCAACTTGGCGCATGGCAGTCCTGATGATCACGTGAGGATGATCCGAGACATTCGTGCGGCCGCG
Organism: Pseudomonadota bacterium; assembly: GCA_034189865.1. Taxonomy (NCBI): domain Bacteria; kingdom Pseudomonadati; phylum Pseudomonadota; species Pseudomonadota bacterium. Next base: position 33,738 of record JAXHTV010000002.1, read on the forward strand.
AAATCACTGAACCGCCGTGTTGCCATTTTGGCTGATCTTCCCGGACCCAAAATGCGGGTAGGTCAAATCCCAAACGCACCGATCCATCTACGCCGAGACCAGAAAATCTGTCTGACAGACGACCCGAAAAACAAAACCGAGATCAATATTCCGCTGGATTGCGAAGGCTTGCGGAATTCGATCAGAACCGGCGCAACGATTTATTTAAACGACGGATTTATTCAACTCAAGGTCACCCGAATCGACGGCCACGACATTCACTGTCGGGTGATAGTCGGCGGGTCATTGTACTCCCACAACGGGCTGAACATTCCAGGCATTGATCTAGGTATCGCAGCATTCACCGAAGAGGATCGAAAACTAATGTCTTTCGCGCTGGATGCCGGTGTCGATGCCTTGAGCGTCTCATTCGTGCAACGTGCAGCAGACATTCATGCCGCGCGTGCGGCCGCGGCTGAACGTGGTTTTTCGCCTTTTATCATCGGGAAAATCGAACGCGGTCTTGCGGTTGAGAATATCGATGAAATACTCAGCGCGGCCGACGGCATCATGGTCGCACGCGGAGACCTGGGTGTGGAAACGCCGATTGAAGCCATCGCAGTAACGCAAAAGGCGTTGATCAGAAAAGCGAATTTGCGCGGACGCCCCGTGATCACGGCCACGCAAATGTTGGAATCGATGACAGAAAATCGGCGACCGACCCGAGCTGAAGCGACAGATGTCGCCAATGCCATTTTGGACGGCACCGACTGCGTGATGTTGTCAGGAGAATCGGCGATGGGGAGCTATCCCGTCGATGCTGTGAGGATGATGGCTCGGATCGCCAGCACTGTGGAACCCTCTCGCTCCCGCGATGACGTCCACGCCAAACTGCTGAAATCGAATGCGCAGGGAAAAGCCCGGGTAGAAGACGTGATGGCGATGGATATGTCAACGGCGGTAGATCGGTTAAAACCTCGCATCGTGGTCGCGCCCACCGACAGCGGTGCGACAGCCAGGCGGCTGAGCCGCTTCAAGTTTCCTCATTGGATCGTCGCCTTCACCAGTTCCCACCAAGTCTGCCAAAACCTCTGTTTTTCCTACGGTGTATACCCGGAGATGATCGAGCCCGGCGACTACAGCTGGCGAGAACTCAGCCGCCAATGGTGTGCCGATCACGACATATCTAGCGGAAGGGTCGTAATGACCCACGGCCCATCACGCGCGCAGCCCGATGCCAGTAGTTTCGTGGAAATCTTCGAGTTATAGTCAGGTCCGATAGTGACCTGCGCTCTTTTTGGTCCCGTCTGATGCGAGTAGTTCAGTCGCCGGTATGGGTTCTGACCCGAATCATCCTTCGCTGCAAATCGGCAACGAACCGGCGGATCATGGCGCGTTGCTTGGGTTCCAGAGAAACGAATCGGGCGCCAACACGGGTTTGCCTGCAGATCTCAATTTGTCCTTTAAATCGCAGTTCGACATCGGTTATCAGATCCCCGTCCGGCAGACGGAGGATGATCGGATAAGCGGCATCCCCCACGTCGACACTCAAATGATCTGGAAAACTCACTCCAAGTCCCTCTTCTGACAAGTCTTCCAGTTTGCCGACGACTTGACGCTCAAAGCCATCGTCGTACAGAACTAAACCCGCATCGACCGTGGAGCCGACAGGCACACGATGACAACCGCGTTGTTGTAAATACCGCAGCCATTCGGGAAAGGATATCCGTAACAACAACCGCTCCGCTCCCTGCGAAGAGTTGACCAAACGAGATGCGAAGAGAATTTCTTGACCACCCATCGCCCCCATCACGCTGAGACGCCTTGCCTCCAGCAGCCGATCATTGCCCGATGCAGGACGAAGGCCGTCTATAACGATTTCATGCTGGTACTCATCGATGTCGACCAAGGTGGTGCTATAACGGTCGTCGGTATCGGGAATCGAGACATTCAGAGGAATACGATTCTCCACCATCTGGCGGAGAATCTGCCTCACGCGACGCTTATCGCAAATCATCTCGTATCGGGTGAGAGAATCCGAATCAACAGGCATCGAAGACAAGATAGGGTCTCCCTTGTTGTCCGATTACAGACGTCTCGTGAGATTCTCGGAGCGCTGGCGTCTAAGCCGCGCCAAAACTACGGGATGCTGGGGCCGTCCAAGCGGATGGGTCTCCCGCGGGCCCATAGACAGGCTGATCCGCGTGTCCGCTCAATAGGGCGAGGGCTTGTTTCGCTTGGCGTTGCCGGAGGTTCAAGGCGACGCCGTTTACCGCGTTGGCCCGTTGGACGTGCCTCAGTAAATCGAGCATTTCTTTCCAAGCCGGGGTCACACGTTCGGACTCCGGCTGACCGCTGTCCAGGTGACCGAGCAAGGCATCGATTGACAAAGGTGAGGCATCATCAGACCACGTTGCCGTCAGCCTTTTTTGCGCGATATCGACGTTTTCCAACGCTTCAACACACACGCGTTTTTTTCCAACAACCACCTCCAGGGCGTCCCAATCGTTCCGGGTCAACATGACCCGCTCCCGTTCGATCAGGCCCAGAAGCGTTTGAGCGTGTTGCGTACCCTCTTCAAAGAGGGCACGCAACTGGTGGCGCATATCATTTATGTCCATATTCTCTCGCCGAAAGTAAACCTTTACCCACGGTCACCCAGCATCTGCTCCAGTGCGATCAATCGATCGGCTACCCGTTCCGAGTCAACGCGATATTGCCCACTGTCCACGAGCTGTTTGATTTGCTCGACGCGTTGAGTATCGACGACCGGTACTTTCTCAACGGCGGCGGCAAGCTCGTTAAGCTGCCTGGCCGTATCAGTGAAGGTGACCGAATCAGAAATCCGACTACCTGCCGCTCCGTCTTTCGGTGCGGCATCTTGCTTGCTATCTGTCTGAAACTTGGATTGCGAAACGCGATTGAGCGCCTCGGTAATTTGAGGTCCCAGACCATCGATTTTGTCGGGCATATTCCGTGCTCCCTAAAAGGTGTTCCCCGTGACTCGGTACGTGTATCGGTCGGCCTAATCGAAACTTTAGATCACACCACGAACACCTTTCCTCGGGCGACTCGACATGTGATCCATGTTTGCCCCCCCCAATCCTTGTGTTGTCCGAGTTAATCTACATCTGCACCTCCACTTCCGATTCCGATCGCACGACACCTTCAATGACCCGGCCCGAAGACTGATTTTTTACTTTGATGTAATCGCCGATCGCGCCTTCGGTGATCGCCTCCCCTCCCATGCGAATCAGGGCAGAGCCGTAACGTGCCATGATGCGAACGCGCTGACCTCGATGTATGACCACCGTCGAGGCTAATGCGTTGGCCGTCAGCGGTGTACCTTTGGCAACCGCCCGCGTGACCGTGCGACCCAATATCGCTTGCTCAGAACGGATATATCCATGCGGGATGGCGTTGAGATCACGCCGGATACGCATCAGATCGCCCGGTTCGACCACCGTACCCACAGCCAACGGTCTTGCCGCTACGAAAACGTGGCCAAACTCGGAAACTCGCACGGGAACGAACAAACGCCATGGACGATCTCCTTCACATTGCACCGAGACGGTCGTTTGCGCCCGAATATCACCGCCGTACGGGACCGATGCGATCAAGGGATACCCGCAGGCCGGTAGGCGTAATCGTTTATCCAGCTTGCCTGCGACCACGCTCACATCGGCCGAAGACGGCAACTGACTGGCCACGTAGCGTTCTGCGGCCTGACGAATCGCATCTAACGACTCAATGGCCTGATCCGCTTGAGATGGCGAGGCGATCGCGCCCAAGAGCACGAGACATAGCACGAACGATATCCGACGAACCAAACCCTGATCGGCCATCGATATCTGTACGGACAGCGGCACCGGCCGTATCCGGTGAATCCCATGGCGTCGGCTTTTTGACATACGTCAGAATTCCGTAACGTTCGACAAAATTTTCGTGTGGTTCGTGCGGTCGACCAAATGCCTCGTTCATTCAGCGACTTAGGGAGCCCCCATCTGAGTCACGGGTGAGGGTGCTTCGGGAACGAGGATTCGGCCTACCGACGATCCGAAAGACTTTATGCAAAACACATACCAACTTGAGTAAACGTCAGAAATTTAAGATCCCCTCGGAAACGTCGATATTCTTTGATGCAAATTGGGCACCTGGCCCGTCACTCAGGTCTCCGATCGATCTGAACTAAGGGAGAAATTTCCTTGGCAACACGGTTGCAAAGCGTCGACGAACGAACCCGACTCGCCGGCAGTAATCGGCTCGAGTTGTTATTGTTTCACTTGGGCGGACGGCAACGTTTCGGTATTAATGTTTTCAAAGTGCAGGAAGTCGTTCACTGCCCGCCCTTGAACAGCATGCCGAAAACCCATCCGCATATTAGTGGTGTTGCCCATTTTCGTGGGCGAACCATTCCATTTATCCGGCTCTCGGAGGCCATAGGGGCCCGAACCGACCCGTTTCAAGACGGCGAGATATTCGCGATCATTACGGAGTACAACCGAAAGGTTCAGGGCTTTCTCGTCAGCTCCGTGGATAGGATCGTCAATATCAATTGGCGGGACATTCACCCTCCACCACGCGGCAGTGGCCACCAACACTACCTCACCGCTGTCACCGAAATCGAAGATGAACTGATCGAGATTCTAGACGTCGAAAAAGTCCTATTCGATCTGGAAGGAAAACCTGAAAGCGAATGGACTCCAGACCTGACGTCTGATGGTTGTGCTTCCACTCCGTGTCAGAGAGAGGTTCTCGTCGTTGACGACTCTTCCGTGGCGCGCGCCCAGATTTGTCGGACCTTAGATCGCGTCGACGTGAAACACTCCGTCGCACGCAACGGCGACGAAGCGTGGAAGTTGCTGAAGAACCTGGCCGAAGAAGGTACACGTCCGAGTGATCGGTTCTTTCTTGTCATCTCCGATATCGAAATGCCGGAAATGGATGGTTATACGCTAACAAAATCCATTCGAGCGGATAAGCGGATGGACGATCTGCATGTCCTTCTGCACACGTCTTTGAGCGGCTCTTTCAATAAGGCCATGGTGGAACGGGTTGGCGCGAATAGCTTCATCGCCAAGTTCGATGCAGAAGAACTGGGCCGGTATGTCATCGACGTAATGCCGAGGGATCACTAATCAGAACAGTGCCGATTCAACCGCGCAACTGGCCAGATAGCAGCGGGCGCAACGGACAATAATCGCCCCAATCCGGCGGAGCGATCAACCTCGTTGGGCACGGTGCAGTTGTACAATCAGCTCCGCTTCGCCCTGACTCAACCCATAAGTCCTCACGAGATGCTGCGCGTCCGCGCCTTGATCGACCAGCCGGACCGCCTGCTCATAGAAGCGATCGCCTCCCATACGCCCACCGTCGGTCCGCTCCTGCCATTGGCCGAGTTTTTCCAAACGCTGCTCGATAGCTTCCAATCGCTTCTCCATCATTACCAAAGCCTTCCGCTGAGCTTGAGATTCTTTTTGCCAAGCTTGGATCAGATCGAAGTTCTTGCTGCTGGAAGACGATTTGATCTGGTTGAAGCGAATGACTGCCAGCACGACCAGAATGGCACTTCCCACCAGTAGCGTGGCTATCGTCAGTGTCGTTAACATCACTACCTCTTCGAAGCGAATTCTATCCGCAACGCCGCATGAACGGATCAGACGTATTCATCAACCCGCGCATCATCGTCCGGCGGTCGTTGATCGTGGGGCCGAGACGGTTGCTTCCGCTGTCGCCTACGGTCCTTTGAATCGTCTCCTTTCACCGGGCGCGTGGGCGCAACAGGCGAGAGTGGATTCAGCCGGTCAATCGCCATCGATTGCGTATGCGAGCCCTCTGTTTTCTCACGGGGAAAACGCCATCTCATTGAGATCGGTCTCCGTTAAAATCCGAGTCAGATCAACCAAAATCACCAACTCGTCATTCACGCTGGCGACGCCTTCTATGTAAGCAGAGGTCTCTTCATTGCCGAGGTGTGGAGCGCCTTCGATGATCGAAATGGGAATATCACGTACTTCAGAGATACTGTCCACCATAAAACCGATCACTTGATCGTTCGCTTCCATGACGACGATGCGCGTCATTTCATCGGGATCTTCGGCTACCAGGCCAAATCGGGTACGGGTGTCGATTACCGTCACCACGTTACCGCGCAAGTTGATGATTCCCAATACATAGTTGGGAGACCCTGGGACCGGTGCAATCTCGGTATAACGCAGTACCTCTTTGACATGCATGACATCAACACCGTAAACCTCGTCGTCCAGACGAAATGTCACACACCGACGTAAACCGTCGTCGTTTTGCTGTTCGCTGGCGTCCAAGTGATTGTCCTCCGGAATTCGTCCAAACAGATTGCTCTGTGTGTCGGGAATCGTTTCGTTCGAGTTCATTTCTAGCAAATTTCATACCGATGATCGCGCCGAATCCGCTACCGCACACTCTTCCAACGCAGCGACATCCAATATCGCCAGACGCTCACTGGGCAGCGTACCCGCCAGCCAGGCGCGTCGACCGTGCTCGCCCCGCCAGCAAACCGCGTCAACATTCACCGTTCGATAGCCTGACGACCGATCGCATAGCAAAATCAAACCGCTTTTCAGATAAACAGCGTGTGTCGGAAGACCCGGATGATGCGCATAACGTCCTTCAGGCAAGATAGTCTTTGCCGTATCGACCAGCTTTCCGGCCAACTCCGCCGCGACGGTCGAGTCTGCGTCGGAACCAACATTCGGGGGTGATCCTACCCGGTCAACCGCATCAGCTGGAACGGCCAGGTTAATGTCGGCGACCACAAAAACCAGATAGCGCGATTCGGATACTATTTGCGAACAATCCGCCGCTTCGGGGATCTCCGATTCCAAAACGGACGGCTGGTACAGGCTCTCGTTTGTTTGGAGATCTTCTGACGTGGAAAGCACTTCTCTCAGGTACTCCCCCATCGCGATGTCTGAGTCGGTGGTTACCGCGCGGGTCGTCATCGTCCGGTGCCTCAGTGATTAACGGCCGCTGCCGGTTGATGGGGATCTCGCTCCATACCCATCAGATCATCGGCCAGACGTGCATAAGCCAACGCACCACGACTGCCGGCTCGGTACTGAGACAGGGGGGTGGCTGCCTGACTGGCGTCACGAAATTGCGTATCTACCGGGATCACGTCCGACCACAAATTGTCTCCGCAATGACGCCGAAGCCAATCCAGGCTGTCCAGTGACGCCCGCGTGCGCCGATCGAACATCGTCGGCACAATTAGATACGAAGGTACAGGGTGGCCGGCGCGCGCCAGCATCACGAGCGTTTTCTGAAGCCCTTCCAAACCTTTCAGTGCCAGAAATTCCGTTTGAACCGGGACGATCAACCGATCACAGGCAGCTAAAGCGTTCACCATCAGCACGCCCAGCAGTGGTGGGCAATCCATTAGAACCACATCAATAGACGAGCTCACTGTCCGAAGGGCCGTCGATAACACGCGGCCGATACCCGGACGTTGGCCCAACTGCCGCTCCAACGTCGCCAATGCAGAGCTGGCAGGGAGAAGCTGAACGCCTTCGCAACCGGTATCGAGCAACAGCGACTCGTCGATACGGGACGCGGAGCCGAACAACGCATAAGTACCTTCCGACGAGCGATCGTCGGATACGCCGAAATGCGTGCTCAGCCCCGCATGGGGATCAAGGTCAATGGCCAAAACACGATGGCCCTGTTGAGCCAGAGTTCCGGCCAGGGTCACCACGGTGGTGGTCTTACCCACCCCCCCTTTCTGATTGGCCACGGCCCAGGCTCTCATCAGACTGGTCTCGTCTGGTCGGCCGTTTCCGGCTTCGCCGATGCGGCTCCGGCCAGATCAGGGCCGATTCTGGAAAGCGCCAGGATGCGGTCGGCAACTCCGGCATCGATCACGGCCCCAGGCATTCCAAAAATGATACTGGTCTCCTCATCCTGCGCCCACACCGCACCGCCGGCTTGTTTGAGTGCTGTGGCGCCATCGCACCCATCGCGCCCCATACCGGTCAGAATCACCGACAAGGCGTGCCCGCCGCACGTTTCGGTCACCGAACGTAAGGTGATATCAGCACACGGCCGGTAGTAAGTCCGACTGCCAGGATCATCATAAACGTGGACGTGCAGAAAGCCCTTGACGCTCACGACCGAAGTTTGCCGCCCGCCAGGTGCGATCAAGGCCTTACCGGGCAACAACGAGTCGCCGGCACGCGCTTCGCAGACCTGTATCGCACACAAATCATTGAGCCGTTCAGCGAAAGGTCCGGTAAAACTGGCGGGCATATGCTGGACCACCAAAATAGGGACGCGGAAATCTGCCGGTAAAGCCAACAAAATTTGTTGGACGGCCGCTGGCCCACCGGTTGAGGCAACCAGTACCGCCAAGCGAAACGGATTGTGCGACAGGGCTCGGGACACCGGCGTTTTGATCGGTGCCGCAGTCGTTGCAAACAACCGCCGCCCACCCAGTACGCGCAAGCGCTCGCGCAACTTGTTTTTGGCCACGCTTTCATCGGCACAGATTTCACTGAGCCGTTTTGGCAAAAAATCCACCGCGCCGGCGTTGAGCGCGTTCAATGTCGCGGTCGCCCCTTCGTGGGTCAGGGAAGAGAACATGAGAATCGGCGTGGGATGAGACCGCATGATTTCCCGCGTCGCTTGGATGCCGTCCATCACCGGCATTTCGATATCCATGGTGATGACATCCGGCCGCAGGAGCAGCGTTTTCTGGACCGCATCGCGACCGTTCTCCGCCATCCCGACCACCTCCAGGGCGGGATCTGCGGAAACGATCTCGGCGATGCGACGGCGGAAGAAGCCGGAGTCATCGGCGATCAGAACTTTAACTGGCACGCAGAAACTCCCGTCGGCTTTTCGCCAAACGGCCAAGTAACCCAGGTACGTCGAGAATCAGTGCGATATATCCGTCACCGGTGATGGTGGCGCCCGCGTAACCTGACATGCCATGCAACAAAGCTCCGAGCGGTTTGATGACGACTTCTTCCTGGCCGAGCACGTCATCGACCGAAAGCCCGAGCCGGGTGTTGCCGACGTGAATGGTCACCACATGGGAATCCCCATGAGCGCCTTTTGGAGTCCGCTCCATGCCGAGGCACTCGCTTAAATGCATCAGTGGGAGCGGCCGTTCCCGAACCATGACTACTTCCTGGCCATCCACTACTGACATATCGAGTTCGCTCAAGGGAAGAATTTCTTCGACGTTCGAGAGCGGAAGTGCAAACGGCTTGCCCTGCACCTTGATCATCAACGTGGGCAAGATAGCCAACGTCAGCGGGACGCGGAGAATCAGCTTGGTGCCTTTGCCAAGTTCCGAATCGATATCGACCGACCCGTTCAGTTGGCTGATGCGGGTTTTGACAACATCCATGCCCACACCACGGCCTGACACATCGGATATCTGTTGGGCCGTGCTGAATCCGGGTGCGAAGATGAGATTGAAACACTCTCGCTCGTCAAGCCGCGCCGCTGCTTCGGCTGTCATAAGCTCTTTTTCGATCGCTTTTTGCCGCAATACCTCTGGATCCATACCGGCGCCGTCGTCGGATATGGTCAAAAGGATGTTGTCACCCTCATTCTCTGCGGAAAGCAACACCCGACCGGCTCGTGGCTTGCCGTTTCGAATTCTCACATCGGGTCGCTCGATGCCATGGTCCACCGCATTTCGCACCAGATGGACCATCGGATCAGCCAGAGCCTCGACCAAATTTTTGTCGAGACCTGTCTCCTCTCCGGTCATCTCCAGGTTAATTTCTTTCCCCATACTACGAGCGAGATCCCGAACCACGCGGGGAAACCGGCTGAAGATTTTCTTGATCGGTTGCATGCGCGTTTTCATCACCGCGCTTTGCAGATCTGAGGTCACTAAATCCAAATTCGATGCGACCTGCTGGATGTATTCATTGCCAATGCTATCGCGAAGCGTCTGCAAACGATTGCGAACCAAGACCAACTCGCCCACCAGGTTCATGATGGTATCGAGGCTTCGGGTATCTACTCGAACCGTGGTTTCCTGGGCGCTGACATGAGAAGACGGTCGAGGAGCGGCTTTTGTTGTCTCTGGGGGCCGCGACGGCGCGGCAGAGGCTTGGCTTCCGGCAGTGGTGGATTGTTCGGGAACCGGCGCGACCGATTGCGTCTCCGGCGTTTTCTGATCGGACGGGGCACTCGGCCCGGAACTATTCGAACCCGGAGCGCCGGTGCCGTGCAGTTCATCGAGCAGCGCCTCGAATTCGTCGTCTGTCATCACATCACTGCCGTCACCGCCGGGAGAGACCGGTGGCGTTTGCGAGCCGGCCAGATCTGCGTCTGACGTTGTCTCCGCCAACAGCGCATCGAATGCGCGGTCGGCGGGATCTTCCGCCACGGCCGGGGACGATGCGAGGGCTTCCTCAGTGGCGGGTGGAGTCCCGGCATCTTCCTCGGTCAAGTAACTGGACAGTTGACTCAGAAGATCGGGGTCGGCCGGCGCCGGCAAGGTTTTCTGCGAAAGCGTTTCCAGCATGGCTCGAACGGTATCGACCACGCTCAGAATCGTGTCCATCAAGTCTGGTGTGATGGTCCTATCGCCTTGGCGCAGCAGATTGAATACGTCTTCAGCGTGATGGCAAATTTCAACTAAGTGATCGGCGCCGACGAATCCGGCACCACCTTTCACCGTGTGGAAACCGCGGAAAACGGCATTCAATAATTCTGTATCGTCGGGTTTTTGCTCGAGTTCGACCAGCTGTTCACCCAGCTGCTCGACGAGCTCACCCGCCTCGATCAGAAAATCTTGAAGAATGTCGTAGTCCACGTCTAGACCCATGGATTGTTCTAAATTCCTAACTGCTTGATGATCTGGTCCACTTCTTCCTGGTCGACACGATCAATGGACTCCTCTTCGCCCGATGCCACAGGATGAGCACGATCATCGATATCGCATCCGGCCATCCGGCTCAGTTCCGATTCGAGTTCTTCGAACAGGCCGACGACCCGTCGGATCAACTGTCCGGTCAGATCCTGGAACGCTTGTGCCTCGGTGATTTCCACCAAATACCGATGAAGTTTCGGCAGCACCTCATCGACTTCGTCTATGTAAGTTTCTGCTTGTTTTTGCCGTCGTTCCTCGTCTTGCGCGTTACCATCCGGTAGGTCGCCTTTCATCTCGGCGGACGCTTTCGTCAAATGACCGACGTGAGACAAACCTTTTTCGACCAGACTCAACGTTCGGTGAGCCGCTTGATCGGTTAGGGCAATGACGTAGTCGAGTCGTGTTCGTGCCGTAGGGAGGTCGCGCTCGGTCAACGCGGCGATACGAGACTCCTGCCAGGCCGATTCCAATCGTTCGTCTATATTTTCAGCCAAGTCCCGAACGGTGCGGAAAACTTCATCACTGCGCTCGCGGGTCAATTCGTCCAACTCTTTGGCGAACGCCCGCTCTTGGCCCGCCTCCAAATGGGCGACCATGCGATGGAGCTTGGCCAAGTATTTTTGGTTCATGGAGTCCGGCGTAGATTCAGACATGTCGAACTCCTTTAACCCGCGTTGGCGGCCAAACGCTCGAAGATTTTTTCGAGTTTTTCTTTCAATGTGGCGGCAGTGAAGGGCTTAATGATGTAACCGTTAACCCCCGCCTGGGCGGCGTTCACGATCTGTTCCCGCTTCGCTTCCGCCGTCACCATCAGAACCGGTATTGCGGTCAACGATGGATCCGAACGAATGGATTTGAGCAATTCGATCCCCGTGACACCCGGCATATTCCAGTCCGTGATGACCAGGTCAATGCGCGATGACTGCAAGATAGGCAAAGCGGTTTTGCCGTCATCCGCTTCAACGACATTGGTCAGCCCAAGCTCGCCAAGGAGGTTCTTGACGATCCGGCGCATGGTGGAAAAATCATCCACCACGAGGATCTTCATGTTCTTGTCCAAAACGATTCCCCTAGTTCCCACTCACCCAATCAGACATGCGGGCACGAATTCGAACCAGTGCCTGACCGTGGATCTGACAAGCGCGCGACTCACTGACGCCGAGAACAGCCCCGATTTCGCGCAAATTAAGTTCCTGGTCGTAGTAAAGCGACATCACCAAACGTTCTTTTTCCGGCAAACCGTTGATGGCTTTGGCCAACGATTCTTTAAACCCGTAATCCTGCAGATTTGCGAACGGATCGGCGCTACCGTCGGCGGGAATATCGCCGGGTTCGGTCACGCCGGTCTCTGGTTGATCAAGACTGAGAACACGGCAACCCGCTGCGTCGTTCACGATCTTGTAGTATTCATCGACCGAAATGCCCATGGCATCGGCCACTTCGATCGGCATCACCTCGCGCCCCGTTTCGTGCTCGAGCTTTCGTATCGCCTCCGCCACTTCCCGTGCTTTTCGGTGGACGGATCGCGGCGCCCAATCGGACTTGCGCGTCTCGTCCAGCATGGCACCGCGAATGCGAATGCCGGCATAGGTCTCAAAACTGGCACCCTGCTCCGGATCGTAGTTCCGGGCTGCCTCTAACAGTCCGATCATGCCGGACTGAATCAAATCCTCGATCTGAACGCTGGCTGGCAGACGACTGATCAAGTGCTGCGCGATGCGGCGAACGAGTTCAGCGTGATCTCTAACCAGTTGTTCTTGGTCAATTACTCGGTCTTCTGCGTAGGCTGCCTGGCCCCTCATGGTATCGCTCCCACTGGTTGTCTATGCGCGCCAATGAGCCGCTCTACAAAGAATTCCAGGCGACCACGAGCTCCCCGTGGTACAGGCCAATTATCGGCTTGAGCGGCCAAAGACTTGAATGCCCGCGCCGAGGGACTGCTGGGAAAGATATCCACAACCGCCCGCTGACGCTGAAGCGCTTTTCTTAAATATTCGTCGTAGGGGACTGCCCCCATGTATTGGAGGCAGACGTCCAGATAACGATCGGTGACCTTTGCGATCTTGTTATAAAGCTCCCTCCCCTCGAGCGAGCTCGACACCATGTTCGCTAGCACACGAAAATGCGTTACACCAAAATCCCGGCTGAGCACCTTGATCAATGCATAAGCATCGGTGATGGAAGCCGGCTCGTCGCAGACCACCACCACAACTTCTTGTGCGGCCTGCGTCATATCCAGAACGCTGTTCGAAATCCCGGCGGCGACATCCACAATCAACGCATCGACGGGCTGACGCAATGAACTAAAGGCCCGGATTAGGCCCGCATGTTCCGCGGAGGTCAGTGCCGCCATTTGGCGCGTACCGGACGATGCGGGTACAACGCGGACGCCATGCGGTGCGTCGATCAGAATGTCATCCAGGGCGCACGTGCCTTGGAGCACGTGGGTGATGTTGTAGCGCGGTTGCAATCCGAGCATCACATCGACGTTGGCCAATCCGAGATCCGCATCCATCAACACGACCCGGCGGCCCGAGCGGCCCATGGACATGGCGAGGTTGACCGAAACACTGGTTTTACCAACGCCACCCTTGCCACTGGTAACTGCCACCACACGCACGGCACGGCGTTCCTGTATGTCCCGCAAACCAGCGGCCTGATCCGTGAGCTGGTTAGCCATGGTCCCTCCCGCCGGCTTGGACAAAGACGGCATCGGGCTGATCGGCTGCTTGTTGACGCGCCAGCTTGGCGGCCCGCGCCACCAGCGCATGCGCACGCGCAACCTCGATGTCTTCAGGCACCCGCTGCCCGTCAGTGGTATACGCAACGGGTAAGCCGCCGCGCGCCAACTCGGAGAGCGCCGGCCCAAGGCTGGCCGCCTCGTCCAGTTTCGTGACGATGCAACCGGCCAACGCGACACAGCGAAATGCCTCCACGGTAGCCCGAACAGCCTCCGCCTGAGCGGTAGCTGGCAACACCAGATAGGGCTTGACGGCATCGCCTACCGTTCGCAGCCACGAGAGTTGATCGGCGGTTTGAACCTTGCGCTGGCACAGACCAACGCTGTCAATCAACACCAACGAACGATCACTGAGTGAAGCCAAAGTACGGAGTAGCTGAGGGCCGTCCTCGACCAAGCGGACGGGGACGCCAAGAATTCTTCCGTAGGTGAGCAATTGATCGTGGGCACCGATGCGGTAATTGTCGGTGCTGATCAGCGCCACCGAATTTGGTCCGTGCTGCAATGCATAGTGCGCAGCCAGTTTGGCCAAGGTTGTGGTTTTACCAACGCCCGTGGTTCCGACCAGCGCGATCACACCACCATTTGAGAGAATTTCATCACCGGCAATGGGCAGGCGGCGCGCCAGCGCAGCCAACGCCATCCGCCGCGCATTTTCCTTATCGAGTGCGCCACTTAAACTGGACACCAAATCGCGAGCGAGCGATTCGGATATTCCCAAAGACAACAGCTTCTGAAACGCTGCACCCAGGGCCGGATCCCGACGGACCATGTCGTTCCAGCCAAGGCGCGTGAGCTGTTGTTCCAACAGTTCGCGAACCGCCGACAACTCTTCGCGCATGGCCATCATGGCCGGATCCTGAGACCAAACAATCTGTGGACGTTTCTCTGACGATGGGGGCGTCAGCCCGGCGAGATCATGCTCGTCGTCCTGTTCACCGAACACCTCTTCGATGTCCGTATCTTCTTCGCCCTGCTGGCCGCTTTCACGGGCCGCAGCAGCCTCATAGGTCTCTATCGCACCTCGCGGCTGCGCCGCTTCATTCGCGCGTTGTGAGGCACTCATGCTTCGGTCGACCGCTTCGTGCACCAGCGCCTCGTCATAATCAATGGCGGTGATGACTTCCACGCCACCGTCGACTCTTCGGTTTGACAGAATCACCGCATCAGGACCCTGGCTCTCGCGAACCTCCTGGATTACCGAACGCATATCGGAACCGAAGAAACGTTTGATTTTCATAATGGCAGTGCCCTGCGCGACCGAGACACGTGATCAGCACAACGCAACTCGGGTTCGAAGTAGCTGTGGCGTTTATCGAATTTCATTATTATTTTTCTGCTCGTTTCGTAGCCGGTTTGTTTTATCCACCGATGGTCGCGACCAAGCGAAGTTGACGGTCCTCCGGTACTTCGTTGTATGACAAGACATGCAATCCCTCGATGCTATAACGCGTCAGTTTCGCCAACGCTCGCCTGAGAACAGGTGGAACCAAAAGCACGGCCGGCTGCGCATTGGACTCCTGACGCTTGACCGCATCTTTCAGAGAGCCCAGTAGTCGTTCCGCCAAGCTGGGCTCCAAGCCAGGACCGCCGCTATCGGCCTGAAAGGCATTTTGCAAGATCTGTTCCAAGGCGGGATCTAGCGTCATCACGGGAAGCTCATCTTCCATCCCATTGATTTTTTGGATAATTTGTGGGGAGAGCGCAATGCGAACGGCCGCGGCTAAATCGCCAGATTCTTGACTCTTCGGCGCCTGCTCCGCCAATGTTTCGGCGATGGTCCGGATATCCCGAACGGGAATCCCTTCCTCCAGAAGGTTGCGCATCACCTTCACAATGACCGCCAGGGGTAGCAATTTCGGAACCAGTTCTTCCACCAACTTGGGCGCTGTTCGCGCCAGCGCGTCCAACATGAGTTGAGCTTCTTCGTGTCCCAGCAACTGGGCGGCGTTCGTTTCCAACAAGTGGCTGAGGTGGGTGGCCACCACCGTGCTTGGGTCCACAACGGTGTAACCCAATGTTTGGGCGTGTTCGCGATTGGTTGGATCAATCCACAAAGCATCCATGCCGAAAGCCGGATCCTTGGTCGGTGTTCCATCCAGGGTGCCGAACACCCGTCCGGGGTTGATGGCCATATCCCGCTCCGGATGGATCTGTCCCTGACCGACGGGGACCCCTCTCAACAGAATGCGGTAACCATCGGGCGGAAGTTCCAAATTGTCTTTGATGTGAACAGACGGAATGAGAAATCCCATTTCTTGGGACAGCTTTTTGCGGACCCCTTTGATGCGACCCATGAGTTCGCCACCCTGATTGCGGTCGACCAACGGAATCAGCCGGTACCCCACCTCTAAACCGATCATGTCCACTGGTTGGACGTCATCCCAGCTGATATCCCGTTGTTCGGGCGGTGTGGGCGGCGGTTCCGACTCCATCATGTGCTCGGTTTCCGGGGACTGATCTTTGCTGCGATTGCTGAGCCAATACGCGGCACCGAGACTGGCGCCCGCTAAGGCAAGAAAAATCACGTTGGGCATGCCGGGAATCAAGCCCAATGCACCAATAACACCGCCGGTGACCCCCAAGGCACGCGGTTTGGCGAACAACTGCGCCACCACCTGTTGCCCCATGTCTTCTGCCTGGGACATGCGGGTCACGATAATGGCGGTGGCCGTGGACAACAGCAGTGAAGGAATTTGAGCCACGAGGCCATCGCCGATGGTCAACAGTGTGTAGTTTCGCAAGGCCTCGGCCACGGGCAATTGGTGCTGCAAGGTGCCGATGGCCAAACCGCCAATAATATTGATGAACAAAATCAGAATGCCGGCGATGGCATCGCCGCGGACGAACTTACTTGCGCCGTCCATGGAGCCGTAAAAATCGGCCTCCATCCGGACTTCCTGGCGTAATTGCCGCGCCTCCTCCTGGCTGATCAGCCCAGCGTTCACATCAGCGTCGATGGCCATCTGTTTGCCGGGCATGGCATCCAGCGTGAAACGGGCACTGACTTCCGAGATCCGTCCTGCACCTTTGGTCACCACCACGAAATTGATGATCACCAAAATCGCGAAAACGACCAATCCGACAGCGTAGTTCCCACCGATCACGAAATCGCCGAATGACTCAATCACCCGTCCCGCGGCATCGGTACCCGTATGTCCCTCAAGTAATACCACCCGGGTGGAGGCCACATTGAGCGCCAAACGGAGCAAGGTCGAGACCAACAGCACCGTGGGGAATACCCCGAGCTCTAGTGGCCTCAAGGCGTAGATGGTGGCCAATAA
Organism: Pseudomonadota bacterium; assembly: GCA_034189865.1. NCBI lineage: Bacteria > Pseudomonadati > Pseudomonadota > Pseudomonadota bacterium. The sequence goes on from JAXHTV010000002.1 coordinate 50,611, forward strand.
CACCACGAGCGAAAGCGAGATATTGAAGGTAAACAGACCGTCTAACGCAATGGGCGGCAAAGGTAGAACCATCATGGCGAGCACCATGACGACCAGCAACGGTGCACCAAGACCGCCACGCATAATCTCTCGAGCTATAGTAACAAGTTGATTGAGGTTCATTTGTTATTGCTCTGTTTTATCGATGAATTCTTTTGGAACCTGAGGACTAGGAACGGCGGGTGGCGAGGTGCCCTTGGTTTGGGCTTCTTTGAACTGGTAGACATACGCCAGTATTTGAGCAACGCCCAAATACAACTCTGCCGGTATGGCATCGCCCAACTCCGTGCTGTGGAAAACGGCCCTTGCCAAGGGTGGTGAGGACACCACCGGTACTTCGTTTTCACGTGCGATTCGGCGAATCTGAGCGGCCACGAGCTCAGCCCCTTTGGCAACAACCACGGGGGCCCCCATCTGGTCCGGGTCGTAGCGCAAGGCGACCGCGACGTGGGTGGGGTTGGTAATCACCGCATCCGCCGTCGGGATAGCCTCCATCATGCGGCGTTGGGCCATTTCTCGCTGGATGCTTCGAATCTTGGCGCGAACCTCGGGACGGCCGTCCGTTTCTTTCATTTCATCTTTGACTTCCTGGCGGGTCATCCTGAGCTGTTTACCGTGATCCCAGAGCTGAAAAGGAACATCCACCATCGCGATGACGATAAGGCCGGCGCTGATGTACAAGAATGCCTGCAGGTACAACGATCCGGTTTGGGCGAGACCGGTCGCGCTGGGCTGCAGGCCGAGGTGCAGCAGCTCATCGGACATGGACCACAACACCACCGCTGCCACGCCACCCACGACCAGGAACTTGGCCAACGCTTTAGCAAGTTCCATTAATCCCCGCGCTGAGAAAATCCGGCCCAGCCCTTTGATGGGATCGAGCTTTTCGGGCTTAAACGCCATGGCCTTGGCGCTGAAACTCCATCCGCCCAGTGCGGCAGGACCCAGAACCGCCGCCGCAGCCAACACCAACAACAGCGGAATCAACAACCGGACGCTGTCCCAGAGCGCGACCCCCAGGATGACCGGAAGCTGGGAAGGATGTGCCAGACCGCGCGGGTCGATAGACAGGTAACGGGCAAACAGGCCGCTGCCCTCCCGCATCATCTGTTCGCCGAGAAACATCAAACCCACGGCCGCTGATATCATCACCGCGGCGGTGGCCAGCTCTCTGGAACGAGGAATCTGTCCTTGCTCCCGTGCCTCTTGCAGGCGCTTGGGCGTTGCGCGTTCTGTGCGCTCCTGGGCGTTGTCACGTTCGGCCATGTTGAATCACCGTTCTCCGATCAAAAGAGCCCAAATCAACTCAAAGCTATCGTTGGTTAGTGTCATCAGGACGGGCTGTAGATTGGGAATGCTCCACATCAGGACCAGAAATCCCAACAACATAGAAACCGGAAAACCGACAGCGAACAGATTCAGGGTCGGCGCGGCGCGGCTGGTGATTCCGAAAGCAAGGTTGACGATCAGAATCGCGGCCAGCGCCGGTAGTGCGATCTGGACAGCTCCGGAAAACATGCGGGCACCAAAAGTCACGATCAGCCATAAGCCCTCTTTGGTGAGGGCCATTGCGGTGACGGGAAGCACTTGAAAACTCTCGGCCAACACGCGAATTAAAATCAGATGTCCGTTCAAGGCCAGAAACAGCAGAGTTCCGATCATCAGATAAAATTGACTGAGCACCGGCACACTGACCCCGTTTTGTTGGTCGATGGAAAAGGCGAAACCCAAGCCCATCGACATGGCGATGGCCTGCCCGCCAATGACGATGGCGTTAAAGACCAACTGCACAACGAAGCCCATAGCCACCCCCAACATGAGCTGCTGAACGATCATCAGCACCCACACTGAATCGCTGTAGCTGGGTTGAGAAGAAGGCAGCATCGGTGCAATAACGACCGTCAAAGCCACGGCCAGGCCGAGACGAACCCGAATCGGAATAAACGCGGCGGAGAAGATCGGCGCCACCAACAATAATCCGGTGATGCGGCAAAACGGCCCGAAGTAGTTCATTAACAAGGCCTGAATTTCCGCCGCCGATAGGGTCATGACCGTTACCCGATCAGCATCGGGATGTTGGTAATCAATCGGCGTGTGAAATCCATGATCACGGTCAGCATCCACGCGCCAAAGATAAACAATGAGAGCGCCAGGACCGCCAACTTGGGGATAAAACTCAAGGTCATCTCATTGATTTGGGTCGCCGCTTGCAACATGCCGATGAGGACACCGATCGCCAAGGCGGAAACCAATAACGGCGTCGCCAGGAGCACCGTGACCCACAGTGCCTGATAACCGATTTCCAGTACCGTCTCCGGCCCCATGGCGGCTCCTTATACGTAGAAACTCGTGGCCAGCGTCCCCATGACCAACACCCAACCGTCCACCAGAACAAACAACATCACTTTGAACGGTAGGGAAATCAGCATGGGAGAAAGCATCATCATGCCCATGGCCATCAACACACTGGCCACGACCAGATCGATGATGACGAACGGTATGAACACCAGAAAGCCAATTTGAAATGCCGTCTTCAGCTCGCTCGTTACGAATGCCGGTGCCAGGATCGAAAGCGGCACGTCATCAGCAGTTTCGAACGCACTGGCGCCGGCCATGTCGGCGAAGAGCATCAAGTCCGCCTCCCGGGTCTGCGCCAACATGAACTCACGGACCGGTGCCATGCCGGCGGTCAGTGCATCGGCAGCCGCCACCTCTTCATCGAGATACGGCTCGACTCCATCGGAGTAAACTTGCTGCCAAACAGGCGTCATGATGAAAAATGTCAGAAACAACGCCAAGCCGAGCAAGACTTGGTTGGGCGGAGTCTGTGGCGTGCCCAGAGCCTGTCGAAGCAATGCCAGGACGATGATGATCCGGGTAAAACCGGTCATCATCAGCAGCAGTGCGGGTAACAGCGTCAGGGCCGTCATCAGCGCGAGTATCTGAATACTCAGCGTGACGTTCTGTCCGCCATCGTCACCCGTTTGCAGCGTCAGAGCCGGAATACCCGGCTCAGCCCACGCCGCACCGCAGCACACCAGCAACAAGAAGGCCCCGACTGCAATAGAAAGATCTTTCATGACCGGCCCGCCCGAATGACGTCTTTGAGGCGTACGGCGAAGCTCTCACCTTCTGCCGTCGCACGGCTCGCGGTGATTAAGGGCTCGTCCAAGACCTGCAGAGTATTGACCCGGCCGGGCGCAACTCCGAGTAGAAGTTGGCGGTTTCCGACCTTCAACAGGACAACCCGTTCTCTTTGTCCCACCGCCAAGCCCCCGAGTATTTGTAAATGACCGTCGGCGGTGCCACTAAACCCGGTAAATCGTCGCATCAGCCAAGCCAGTGCAAAGATCAAGACGACGATCAACACGAGGCTACCCACCAAGCTCAGTAACTGCCCCGAGCCCAAGGCGGCGGGTGTCCCGATTCCATCCGGAAGCACCGGTGGCGAGACATCCGCTTGCTCCCCCCAAGCGTTGGAGCCCGGCATACCGATCGCCATCGCCGCGACCCAGATCAATGCCAACCACGACTTCCGAGTGCGCTCTGAATCAGCGCGGCACCAACAACAAACACGAGAACCGAGAATGCTCACGTTCGCACACTCCATCAGCGAAGTTTCTTCACCCGCTCTGCCGGACTGATCACGTCCGTCAGTCGGATGCCGTAGCGCTCGTTCAATACCACGACCTCGCCATGGGCGATCAAAGTCCCATTGACCAACACGTCCAGCGACTCGCCGGCCAGGCGATCCAATTCCAGCACCGAACCTTGGTTGAGTTGCAACAGATTCCGGATACTGATTCGCGTGCGGCCAATTTCCATTGACAACGTCACCGGAACATCCAAGATGACATCGAGATTGACCGGGGAATCATCGTCACCCCCGTCGTCCGTCAAGGAATCGAAGGTGGCTGTGGGCAAGGGGTCAGCCTGTGGGGCGGCATCGGCCGGCCCCTCGGTCGCGACCGTCGCTGCCTCCTCAGTGGCTTTCTTATCGCCTGCTTGTTCGGCCATCGCTTCGGCCCAGGCATCCTCGGCTTGGGCTTGGCTTTGATCCGAATCGTTGGCATCAGTCATGTTTGTGCTCCTAGACAGGCTTTCTGTCCGAGTTCTGTTTCTCTTCTTGGGTCGCAGCGCCACGGGCAAGGAGTTCGCGTCTTTCAACTTTCTCGACGATCTTGATCGCGTTCGATCCCCTGAAGACGCCAAATTTCCCTCTCAGCACCGGCACATCTTCGGCGATGACACTGACCAGCTCCGGCAACTCAATGGGAATCACATCACCGGCCCTCAGCTCCAATACATCCCGCAAGGTCAGGTCCGCAGAAGCAAGCGTGCTCGAGATCGCGACCGAGGCGTCCTTGATCTCCTCCTGCAACGCAGTGGCCCACAGATCGTCCACCGTATTGCGATCGGCTTGGACACCTGCCTCCAGTAGCTGCCGCAACGGGTCTACCATGGTCATGGGCATGGTGACGTGCAGTTCCCCAATATCGCTGAAGCCCTCAACCTCAATCTGGAAAACACTGATCACCACCAGCTCGTTGTGGGTGGTGATATTCGCGAAAGAGGGGTTCATCTCCGATTGGAGAAATTCATGTTTCAGTGCCAAGATCGGCGCCCATGCCTCGGCCATATCCGCGAACGCGCGGTTGAGAACCAGTTGAACCACGCGGTTCTCCGACGGGGTAAAGTCGCGCCCCTCCACCTTGATGGGAAAGCGGCCATCACCGCCGAAAAAACTTTCGACCGAGGTGAAAACCAGCTTCGGATCCAGAATAAATAAGGCCGTGCCGTGTAGCGGGTGAACCCGGACCATGTTCAAACTGGTGGGCATCAGCAGGCCACTGATATATTCCCCGTATTTTCTGATCTGGACCTTCTCCGCGGTCACTTGCGTGTAACGTCTTAGCATGTTGTACATGCCGGTACGGAACAATCGAACGAACCGCTCGTTAATCATCTCGAGCGTGGGCAACCTGCCGCGGAAAATTCTTTCTTGGTTGCTTAGATCGTAGGGTCGTACTTCGCCATCAACCGGCGGCGGTTCAGATTCGGTATCGACCGCGCCATCTTCCACGCCGTTGAGCAGCGCATCAATCTCGTCCTGACTGAGTATCTCGTCCACGGCCATGGCGTTACTGCATTACAAAGCTGGTTAGGTATACTTGCGTCACGTCGCGCTCCCCGGTTTTTTCTTCCAGCACACGACCCAACTCTTCCAACATCTCCGCCCGCAAGCTCTCTTTGCCTTCAAGCGTCCCGAGCTCGCCGAAATCCTGATTGCTCAAAATCAACAATAAATTGTTTCTTATCATTGGGTTATGACTATGAATTACCTCGATGGTTTCGTCCTTCGTAACCGCAATGCTTATCCCGACCTGAAGGAACCGCGGGCTATCCGGGGAACCGAAATTGACAACAAAGGGGGGTTCCATCGGGTAATAAATCGCAGGCGCCTCTACAGGCTCTTGTTCTTCAGCGACGACCGGTTGAGGATCGTCTGCCATCAGCACGAACGCGGCGATTCCTCCGCCGACGAGAAGAATCAATACGACGCCGATGATGATCACAATCAACATCATGCGATTGGAACTTTCGGCTGGAGCGTTGTCTTTTCCGTCAGCGGCCTGAGCTTGAGCCATCACCATCTCTCCAAGAATCTGTCTACCAAAGCGATAGCAATTCGTGTGCCACACAACTTTATGCCGATATAACAATAACTTAGGAGACCGGAGTGAGATGCGAGACAAAATTTTGACGGTCAGCAAGCCACGCTACACGAACCGCACGCCAAAGAATTGACGAACAACGCACAGTGGCGCGTCGATAGTTTCGGAAACGAGATTAACCGGCGGGAATCAACCGAAGTTTGATGCGGAGAGAAGCAGCTAAGGCCGTAAATATCGCTTAAGCGTATGTATCGATCAGGCCGTCACGCTCATGAACGAGCAAACCGGAGGCCGCTTCCGACTCTTCGGAAACACGGTCGCCAAACCAAGACGATCCGTTGGGGTAGCCGTCTTTTGCGTTCTGGTCCGCGTGTTGGGAGAAAGGCTCTCCGTCAGAAACGTGGGCCTGACCCAACTGCAGCCCTTGCTCTTGGAACATTTCTCTCAGACGGGGAAGTGTCGCCTCCAAAGCTTCCCGGGCCGCTGCGTTGCCACTCTGGAACCATACCGAGACCTGATCGTCCACAACCGACAAGCGCACATCGACTGCGCCCAAATCCGGTGGGTTCAGACTGAGTCGCGCTGCCTGGAGCCCTTCAGTGGACATCCAGACGATGCGGTCGGCCACCCGATTACCCCATTGCGCGTGGTTGACCGGGACATCCAGTGTGAAACTCGTCGGTGCCATAGAACCGGGACGTGGGTTGTTCGCGGTCCGGGATGATAAAGCACTTAGCGAAATTGATGGCTCGAGTGTGGACGTATCGTCCACTCCCTCCGGCAGAGATGAACCACCGAGCTCCGTACCCGTGGCCAAGGCCGGACGGTCACCGGCCGACTCTGACAACAAAGCAAATTCCGGCAACTGGATTTTAGCCGGTGATGGGACATCATCTTGGCTATACACGGAGATGGGTTGCGAGTTGGAATCGGACACGATGGCGGCCGTGGTGTGACTTACGGTTAGCTTATGGTCCCGACCTGAGTCCACCTTTGAGGCCGCGTTGGCCGGCGCCATCATCGCTTGCGATAAAAGGTTGTTCGCCGCGACCGAAGGATTGGTCAACTGTAAGTCAGCCGACCCGTCGCCGCTTATGGGCGGCAAGATCTTGCCGCTTGCCGGTAACACGTTGCCGCCCAGAAGTTCCGCCGGCAGCGTTTCTGCCGCTTGGTTGGACCGGCCTTCATCGCTTGGGGATCGCAAAAAATCCCTCAAACCGTTCGTTTGCGTGGTCGTTTCGCCGTCAACTGACAGCAATCCCGAGATCAAAACCGCAAAAAGGCCTTGATCTGCTTCGCCCGTGTTATCAGACACTTGGCTACTTTGATCAAGGCCTATGCTCGTCAGTTGCGAGATTTGCGTAAGAGAACCGAATCCTGGCATTGGCACGAGGTGATTTGCCCCTTGCTAAATCGTTTTAATTTAAAGCGCCCCGCGACGGGCATGTTTATCAATGCAATCTTTAGGCCAACTCTCTTCGGGCACCCCGAATTCACGATCGAGGCTGAGGACGGCTGAGCAAACGCAAGGCACATTCGTCGGACTCTCGCTGTTCCTTGCGATTCGCCGCGGCCCGTTCCTGATCACGTAATCGGTCCACGACTTTATCCAACGCCCGATGGCGCTGATGCTCCGCCACCCATCCCTGACGAACTTGATCGCAACGGGAACGTGCCGAATCGACAGCTGCTTCTTGTCTTAGAATACTGTCGTTGAGATGACTCAGAAAGGCTCGGTAATTCCGCAATTTGCGGGCGTCCATGACATTGGTGTCGGGCTGATTGGTTTCCTCCGCGTAGGTCTTCCGATAGTGTCGCAAGGCCTCGAGGTATTCCTGTTGTTTCGCGTAGATGCGTTGTGCTTCCCGCAGCCGACGCGCCGCATCTAATTCCCGTGATTCGGCGATATCTTGAATCGGTTTCATACGTTCCGAACGCGTCATGGGTTGCCTCCCCCGTTTCTTATCGGACGTTATCTTCGCTATGCATCAGAACCGACACTTGAGGACGCTGCGCTCAATGGCGCGAGCAGGGTCTGCAAACCCTCAAGGCTTTCCCGAAAGCTGACCGCTTCGTGCACATCCTGCTGGAGAAAAGCGGACATCACCGGAAATTGTAAAATGGCCTCGTCAATGGTGCGGTCGCTGCCTGCTTGGTAGGCTCCCACGCTGATCAAGTCACGGTTTTGCTGATAGGTCGAATAAATACGACGAAAGCGGCGGACCTGTTCCAAATGCGCGGGTTCGGCCATATCAGTGATGGCGCGACTGACAGACGCCTCGATGTCGATGGCAGGGAAATGTCCCGACTCCGCCAAGCGCCTCGAGAGCACCACATGACCGTCTAGAATGGCGCGCGCTGCGTCGGCGATGGGATCGTTGTGATCATCACCTTCCGTCAGCACGGTGTAGAAGGCCGTAATCGAACCGTGCCCGTTGGCATCGTTACCCGCACGTTCCACCAATTGGGGGATCTTGGCGAAAACTGAGGGTGGATACCCTTTGGTTGCTGGCGGCTCCCCGATGGCCAAACCCACCTCGCGTTGGGCCTGGGCCACCCGGGTTAAAGAATCCATCAGGAGCAGAACCTTGAGCCCTTGGTCGCGAAAATACTCCGCAACCGTGGTCGCTAACCATGCACCCTGTAATCGCATCAGGGGTGGATCGTCTGCCGGCGTGGCCACTACGACCGCCCGGCCGATACCCTCCTCTCCCAGCGTGCGGCTTACAAAGTCCTGCACTTCCCTCCCCCGTTCGCCGATCAAACCAACCACGATGACATCGGCTTCGGTATAGCGGGTCATCATGCCCAGAAGCATGCTCTTACCCACCCCGCTTCCCGCGAACAGACCCATGCGCTGGCCGCGCCCAACGGTCAATAAGGCATTAATCGCGCGGACACCGACGTCCAGTGGTTCGCGGATAGACTGGCGGCTCAAAGGATTGATGGGCGCACCGGTTAAAGGCATCCGTTGTACGCAATGTAACAGACCCCTTCCGTCCAACGGCCGGCCGGCCCCATCAAGCACCCGGCCCAGCAATTCGGGGCCAACAGGAGCATCGGCCACACCGCGGATGGGTACCACGCGAGCGTTAGGCATCTGTCCGTGCATCGGGCCGGTGGGCATCAGATAAAGGCGCTCGCCGGCGAATCCCACCACTTCCGCCTCGACGCTGCGCTGATCGGGCGAAATGATTCGGCAGCGTCCACCCACCGCCGCTTGGCAGCCCACCGCTTCCAAAGTGAGTCCAACACTCCGTTGCAAGGTGCCCTCAACGACCAGAGGCGGGACGTTTTTGATGCGCTGATCATAGCGATGAAGACGTCTAATCCAATGGGCTGAGCGATCCGGCGCCAGGGATGTCGTTTCGGTCTGTTCAGGCCCCGATTCGGTGATATTTTCCATCGCGCCGTCCGCATTCATCCGCCGGCACTCACGTCGCGTTCGTCGCCAAATACGGCGCTGATAATAGCGCCCAGCCGGGATTCAACCCGGGCATCGACGTGGGAGGTAGCCGTTTCGACCCGGCAGCCTCCTCGGGTCAGGACCGGATCTTCCACGATGGTCCAGGCGCCTTCCATTTCCGGCTGCGTCAGGGATTCACGAACTAGCGCGGCATCTTCGGGATGAAGATAGATTCGGATATCTCGTTGCCCTACCGGAAGGATACCCAGTGCCTCTCGAACCGCAGCCAGCACCTCTCCCGGCGTGGTTTTGAGTTCTCTCCTCACCAATTGGCGGGTCGCTGCGACAATCAGGGACACGACTTCGCTTTCCACCGCCTCGTCAAGCTCCTCGAGCGGCCGCGCCAGCTTGTCGAATATCGATACCACCAAGGCCACCTGCTCTTGCATGCGGGCCTTGCCCGCCTCAATACCCGCTTCGTAGCCTTGCGCGTAGGCTTCGGCGTAGGCTTGTTGTTGGATCTCTTGGATTTGCTCGACGGTGGGTAATTCTTGTTCAACCGGCTCGCCTTGATCGGCCATCTGAACGGTTTTGTGGTGGTCGTCGCCCACGTTCGGTAACTGCCAGCGCGAATATGCGCCACCACGGGCGCCGCGGATCACATTAGACATAAGCATCTCCCTTGCCGCCTATGGAGATTTCGCCGGCCTCGGCCAAGCGTCGGGTGGCACCCAGAATCTCTTTCTGGGCCGTTTCCACTTCGGAAACGCGAACGGGCCCCTTGGCCTCGAGATCGTCCCGCAGCATTTCCGATGCCCGTTTAGACATATTGCGAAAGATCTTCTCCCGGACTTCTTCTTCGGCGCCTTTGAGCGCGATGATGAGAACGTCCGACGAAATCTCGCGCAGCAGAGTTTGAATTCCACGGTCGTCCAGGTCGATCAGGTTGTCGAATACAAACATGCGATCCTGGATTTCCTGGCCCAAGTCGGGATCTTTTTCTTTTACCTTCTCCATAATCGCGCTTTCGCTGATCCCATCGAGTTGATTGAGCAGGTTGGCGGCCACTTTGATTCCACCCACGTGGCCCGATTTGACGTTGGACGTCCCCCGGAACTGCTTCTCCATGATTTCGTCGAGCTCCTCGAGCGCTGCCGGTGGAATCCCGTCCAAAGTCGCCACCCGAAGTACCACATCCGGGCGAATAGCCTCCGGCAGGTTGCTGAGCACTTCGCCGGCCAGGTCCGGCTCCAGATAGGACAACACGATGGCGATCACTTGGGGGTGCTCAAGGCGCAGGATTTCCGCGATCCCGCGAGGATCCATCCATTTAAGGGCTTCCAAGCGTTTACTGTTCTGTGAGCGGCTGATCCGATCCAGCAGTGCGGATGCTTTCGATTCGCCCAAGGCCGCCCTCAGCACACGTTTCAGATAATCTTCCGCGTCAACACCGAGGGACGTTTCCGCCTCCACCGACTTGACGAAACTTTCCAGCACCATCATCGCCTGTTCGCGCGATACCGGGCCCAGCGAGGCCATCGCACCACCCACGGTTTGAACCTCTTTGGGGCTCATCAGGCGAAGCACTTCGGCCGCATCGTCTTCACCCAGTGACAGCAGCAGAACGGCAGCCCGATCTGCGCCGGAGATCTTCATTGCCTCACTCATCTTTCGCTAACCAGCCCTTTACGACTTGCGCCACCCGTTTCGGGTCTTCGGTCGCCAAGCTTCGAACTGCCTCCATCTTCTTCTCGAAACTCAAAGCCCTTTGGATAGCCGCGACGGCCTCATCCGGCGTTTCATCTTCCTGGGCCAGCATTTCCGCGGTCACTCCACCCTCGCCTTCCAGATAGGCTTGCGCCGCGGCACTCGGCTGGCTACCGCCGAGTGCCAGCTGCCCACCAGGAGCGACCCTCGCGGCCGGCGCCGCCAGTGCCCCCGCCGCCGGCTGCAGCAAACTTCGAAGTAATGGACGGAGGACACCGAAACCCAGGACCAATAGAACGATCGCAACAATGGCCTGGCGAACCAAGTCCCGTGCCCAAGGCTGCTGCCAAATGGGTGCCGCCGGCATGGGTTCGAGATCGTCCACCGTACGGAACGACTGGTTGATGACATTCAAACTGTCGCCGCGCTCAGCACTAAAACCGACGGCCTCCTTCACCAGTGTGGTAATTCGGGACAATTCTTCCTCTGTAAGCGGAACGCGCAATGGTTCCCCTTCGTCGTCGACACGTTCCCAATCGTCCACCACCACGGCTACCGATAGCCGATTGATGCGGCCGGTGGGTTGCTTGATCCGGCTGATGGTCTTGTCGACTTCGTAGTTACGAACGCTACGAACGCTGGAATTGACAGGTATCCGTGCCGTCCTGGTGGGGTTGTCATCGGTACCGACCACTTCGTCTAGGGTTTCCGTCACACCCGGCCCCGGCGGCTGATTGCTCAATGCCCCGGGAACGCCTTCTGGATTCAGCGGATAGGTGCGGCGCTCTTCGCTTTGTTGCTCGCTACGTATCGCCGATTGATCCGGATTGAACGATTCACGGGTTTCCTCGACTAAGGTGAAGTCCAATTCCGCGGTCACCTGAGCGCGGGCCTTGTCCGTTCCGAGTATGGGAATCAGCAGACTCTCGATCCGACGCACATAACCTTCTTCCAGGCGGCGGGTATATTCGAATTGACGCTCGGACATTTGCACGTCACGAAACTGCTCGGGGCTGGTCAACAGATCTCCCAACTGATTCACCACCGTAACGCGGCCCGCTTCCAATTCTGGAATGCTCGAAGCCACTGTGTGTGTGATTGCGGCAACCTGCCCTTTCTCCAACCGCCGGCCAGGGTAGAGCTGAACTACCACAGTCGCACTGGGTGTTTTACGATCCCTTACAAAGACCGATTGTTTCGGTAGCGCCAGATGAACCCTCGCCGTCTGTACCGGCTGCAAACTCGCGATGGTTCTCGCCAATTCTTCTTCCAACGCGCGGTGATAGCGAGCGTTTTCCATGAACTGGGAGGTGCCGATACTTTGACTCTCTTGCAAGGAATCGAAACCGCGTCCAGAGCTCTGTGGGAGACCCTGCGCGGCCAGTTTCATACGAGACTCGTATACTTTGTCGGGTGGCACCATGACCGCACCCGGACCGGCGCCCATCCGGTATGGGATACCGCTGCTATCGAGCGCTTGGATGACTTCCGCCGCTTCTTGATCCGTGAGTCCGGCGAACAGCAATCGGTAGTCCGGTTGATTTATCCAAAGCACCAGCATCACGCCGGCCGCAATACTGGCCGCCAATCCGACCAACAGACCCGCTTGCCGCACGCCGGGTAGCTGCATTAAGGAGTCCACTTGCATTCGGACCGGTACTTGTTGTTCTCTTGCGGCCTCAGCCATGCTTAATTCCTTAGTTTCTCCGCGCCAAGTGCGTTATTCGTTGATCTGTCGCCTGCCGCTCATCGCCGCTAAATTGGCATGCGCATAATTTCTTGATAAGCAGTCACCAGTTGGTTGCGAACCTCCGTCATGGCGCGAAACGACAAGCCTGCCTTTTGCAGTGCGATCATCACTTCCGCCAGATCCACATCCGATTCCCCACTGGAAAACGCATGTGCCAGCTCGTTAGAATTCTGCTGTAACTCATTGACTTTACTAATTGACTGCTTAAGAAGCTCGGCGAAATCCGCACCACCTGCCTGGTTCGCTTCAGCCGTCGCTTGGGCATCACTCGTACCAGCAGCCTGCGCCTGCAAAGCCCGCATCTGTGCCAGCACGCTTGAAACATCTATTTCGCTCATAAACTTACCGCTCCATCCCATTCCATGTTTTCATGGTTGTCGGCCATCGAATTTGAAGGCACAGATCGGGCCAATGTTTGAAATGGATAGGTCATCGTCGCGGCCAATCTAATCTGGAATCTCAACGCCCGCTTCGCGCAGACGTGCTAACTTGTACCGCAAGGTTCTTGGGCTGATGCCCAGATGCTCAGCAGCCCGCTTACGGCTCCCCTTACCCGCTCGTAGCGCGTCCAGAATCAAGCGCTGCTCGGCCTGTCGCAAATCGTCTCCGAGGCCACCTCGTACGGCGGCCGTGGGCGGTTCCGACTTCGAAGCCGGGGATGCCACCGCGACCGCATCGGGTTCCATACCCAGCATCAAATCCGCGGCCTGTATTTCGCTACCCATCTGGAGGATCAGTGCACGCTGCAAGACGTTGTCCAGCTCCCGCACGTTGCCCGGCCATTCGTAGGCCTCAAGCTGGGCGCCGGCTGCTTCAGACAAGGTCGGTATGGGACGACCTTCCGGCGTGCTTCTGGCCAAAATACGGCGCGCCAGCGGCAAGATGTCGCCACGCCTTTCCCGCAGCGGTGGGAGGTTCAGGGGGAAAACATTCAGTCGATAGTACAAGTCTTCACGAAAGTGACCTTGGGCCACCTCTTCCCGCAGGTTACGATTGCTCGTCGCCAACACCCGAACATCAAGCGGAATCATCTTTTGCCCGCCCAAACGCTCCACTTCGCGCTCCTGCAAGACACGAAGCAGTTTGGCCTGAAGACCTAGCGCCATCTCGCTTACTTCGTCCAGCAGCAAGGTGCCACCTTGAGCCAACTCGAACTTGCCGGGGTTAGACTTATGGGCACCGGTGAAGGCGCCTTTCTCGTAACCGAACAAGACCGCTTCCAACATATTCTCGGGGATCGCGGCACAGTTGAGCGCAACGAAAGGCTCGTCCCGACGTGGCGACTGCTGATGAATGAAGCGGGCCATGACTTCTTTACCGGTGCCTGATTCCCCCGTCAGCATCACGGTGGCCTCGGTCGCCGCCACCCGACGTGCCAAGGTCAGCAGCTCACGGGTTCGAGGCTCGGTGGCGACCGGCTCATCAAGATTCAAACCCTCGTCAGGCATCACGCGTTCGACCAGTTCGAGCAAGGCATCGGCAGCGAAGGGTTTCACCAGATAGTCGGTGGCACCGGAACGAATGGCTTCAACAGCACGTTCGATGGTGCCGTAAGCCGTCATAAGAATGACCGGAACACAATCGCCCATCCGCCCGCGGATCCGATTCATCAACTCCCGGCCATCCATCGGTCGCATCTGCACATCGCTGATCACCAAACCCACCGTGTGGGTTTCCAGGAGTTCGAGTGCACTTGCCCCTTCGGTGGCTGATATGACCGAATAACCCGCGATTTCCAGCGTGTCGCAGAGAGCCTCACGTAAGGTTTCGTCATCTTCCACCACCAATACGGACGCTGCCGTCATTCATATTCTCCTTGTTTGTTCTCATGGGTGATCAGGGACATATCAATCGATCCAACTGCCACCGGATTCGGATGCCCCGCATCCACTGGGCAAGGCGTGGCCGGCGCCGGATACGGGAAAACGAAGGATGATGCAGGTGCCACCCTGCTCGCCGTCCGATATCGCGATTTCACCGTTGTGGGCCTTGACCACCGATCGGACAATGGCGAGCCCCAAGCCCGTACCGTTCTCCCGAGTGGAAAAAAAAGGCTCAAACACCCGTTCTCGCAACGGCTCGGGAATTCCGGGCCCCTGATCCTCAATGCGGATCGTCGCCATGTGCGAAGCGGTACGTTCGACATGGATCCGGAGCGTGCTGCCGGGTGGCGAAACCTGAATACCGTTAGCGGAAACATTCGACAGCGCGCTGACCAAAGCTTGGCGATTTCCCCGGAGGGTGGTTTCGTCGAAATCACCCGTGATATCGACGCGGGCATTACCACGCGCCGCCAGTTGCGGCTCCAATCCCTGACGGACTTCTTCAATGAGTTCAGCGATCCGCACTTCGTCATCGCCCATCTGCTCGCCGCGGGCGAAAGACAACATATCGTTGACCATCTGCTCCATATCTTGAAGCCGCGAGACGACACGAGCTGAGAAGCGTTCCCGATGGGCTACAGAAAGCTGCGAATCGCTGAGTTGCGATGCATACAAAACGGCAGTGGACAGCGGTGTACGAATCTCGTGGGCGAGCTTTGCGGCCACTTCACCCATGGAAGACAAGCGTCTTTCCCGATCCAACATCGCCTGGAGTTGGCGAGCCTGAGTCACGTCCGTGAGCAGGACCAAGGTTCCCGATTCTTTCGTCAGTGGTCGCCGCGATATGCTGACGCGTCGTCCATCGCGAAGACTCACCTCTCCCCCGTCGGTCACACCGGGGACGAAAGAACGATCGGAAACATCGTCCCAAAGCTGATTCTTGAGGGGTTCTTCGAGAAGATCGGCGGCCGCCGGATTGAAAGCTTCGATACAGCCGTCACCGTCGAGTACAACCACGCCAGCCGGCAGTGTCTCGAGCAGATTTTGCATCCGCGAAGCCAGTCTCTGGGTCTCGCCGAGTTGCCGCACGGTTTCGCGACGGGCGGCGGCCAACTCTGAAGTCAGCCGTGCGACTTGCCCCTCCAACTCATGGTACGAATCGGCAAGCACGCGCGACATGCGATTGAACTGTTCAAACGCCTGCTGTAACTCGTTCGCGTGCTGTCCGGTGGGACGGTTCATGCAATGCTCCGAAGTGGGCGATGGCAAAAGGCCGCCGGCGGGCGGCAGGGTCTTGCCGTATTCGGAGCAAATAGTGTGCCGGTAGGGTTAAGCTACTTTATAATCAGAAGGTTACAATTAAGCCCGCAAATCGAGCGTCAAATATTCGACAGTTCGTCGTTGCGGTTGAGGCCGTACTTGCGTAATTTTTCGACGAGAGTAGTCCGGCCGACGTTCAGTAGCTTGGCTGCCCTTGAAACCACGCCACCGGTGGCGTCCAACGCCTGTTCGATCAGACTGATCTCCACCTCGGTCAAATGCCCTTTTAAATCAATCCCTTCTCTCGGAAGGCGAGGCATCTGCAGCAACGCATTAGGGGCTTCCACCCCGAGCTGACCCAACGACTCCGGTGCCGTGACGGCATTCTGACTATTGCCGCGATACTTGTCGGGAAGCTCGCCCACGTCCACACTGCCGTTGGGGTACAGAATCGCCAGTCGCTCGACCAGGTTGGCGAGTTCACGCACGTTACCGGGCCAACGATATTGGCACAGCGCGATCACCGCTCCTGGAGTCAAACGAACGGTGACACCTCGCTCATGCTCGATTCGAGCAATCAACTCTTCAATCAGTAAAGGTAAATCTTCGAGTCGATCCCTCAGCGGCGGCATCTCGATGGGAAACACGTTGAGGCGATAGAACAAATCCTCACGGAAGCGCCCCTCTTTGATGCTTTCTTCCAATTGTCGGTGAGTAGCCGCAATGATCCGAGCATCGGAGTGGATACTTTTATTGCTTCCGACACGTTCAAACACCCGCTCTTGTAGAACGCGGAGCAACTTGACCTGCATCGGCAGACTCATGTCGCCGATTTCGTCCAGAAACAAGGTCCCGTCTTGAGCCATTTCGAAACGCCCTTGACGGCTGCTAATCGCACCGGTAAATGCGCCTTTTTCATGCCCGAATAGCTCCGATTCCAAAAGATCGGACGGAATAGCCCCGCAATTGACCGGAACAAACGGACCATCCCGGCGAGTGGAGTAATAGTGGATGTTCCGCGCAACGACTTCCTTACCAGTACCGGACTCGCCCAAAATCAGCACGTTGGCATCGGAGCCGGCAACCTGGCTGATCAATTTGCGAACATTCCGAATCGCTCGGGAGTTTCCAACCAGAGAACGGAACAGTTCAACACGTCGTGATGCATCGTCGCCTTGGCTATTGCGGTAGATTTCCGCTAGGCGGAGTGTCTCTGATAGCTGCGGATATTTGATAGGTTGATCGACCTTCCAGGTGGGATGCCCTATCAATTCGGGACTTTGGTCGGACAACAGCAAAATGGGCAATCGTGGTTGCTGCTCGTGGAGATCTTTAAGCGTGTCGGGATTTATCCGGCCGGGATCGACATCTCCGACGCAAACCGCCGTGCACTCAACCGTTTGATCGGATGACCAGTCCCAGTGACTGGGATCCCGAACTTCCTCCGCGTCGAAATCGATAAATTTCAACAACGCCCGCAATTCGCTGGCTCGCTCCCGGTTGGCGTCAATAATGAGCACCTTCGATCTGGACATAGCGATCAACTCATTTCATCAGGTCTTCTGTAATCCACCGCGTGAACGCTTAGAGGCGTTTACATGCGGTGCTCCCCGTTGACCGAAGCGCATCGGTCAGCATTTTAACCTCAATGTTAGATGGGACCATGCCCGGTCGCGATACCCTGACTCACACTCGGCAGAACAACTATACGCATCAGTCCGAAACGCAACCATGAGGTGGGAAGTGACGGGATGCTTCGATCTGCGATGTCGCGTGGCGCATTTCGACACTTTCCCAGGGTCTCGCTCTCCTTACTGCATTCGAGCACGCCATACACGGAATGTCAATTTTCTGTCGCCAGCTCAAAAATTTCGAGAAACGAAACCTGTTTGGAAAATCGTCAAGTGGGAGGAGTCAAGATTCGGAGAGAATGTCTGTCGAAGGACGAATCACGGGAAAACGTTTGCCCGATACTTCGCCGCCGCCTTGCGACCGCGACTCGTGCGAGACAGATCTTCCGCCAATTCGTGGTGGGCATCGCCCACGAGGCTGATAACCTGATCGGTCAGTTCCTGAATCCGTGCCAGCGTGTCAGCAACGCCCATAGACTCAGCCCCCGTGACCGGCTGAAGGAAAGCTTTCTGGAGCTGCAGGTGTTGCTCGGCTTGCAACCTGAAGACGGTATCCCACTGCGCCTCTTCGGCCGAAGCCAACATCCGCTGAGTCACTTCCAGGACCGTTTCGAGATGATGTTTACGCTTGGGGCATACCAAAGGAGCAATCGACTCCGTCATGCTGCGTTACCTGGCGCCAGCGCGAGCTTCCGCTTCGGCAACGCTGGGCGGAACACCGCGGATACTGGGTGGTATGGCTTCCCATGCGCCCTTCAATTCATGGATTAGGTCGGCCACTTCGTCAAGCTGTGTCGGGTTATTGTTGAGATTGGCCTGCAACAACACCCGCCCGATATATTCGTAGAGATTGTCGAGGTTAGCAGCAATTTCCCCGCCCGCTTCCAGATCCAAACTCATTCGAAGCCCATCGACGATGGCGATGGCTTTGCTGATCTGAAGCCCCTTGCCCGCAACGTCGCCGTGTTGCATCAGCCCCTTCGCCGCGGCCACTCGCTCTAAAGCACCGTCCATGAGCATCGATATCAAACGATGCGGACTCGCATTGTCGACCGCGCTCTGCGTACCTACTTGTTGATAAGCCTTGGTGGCGTTTCGATAAGACATCTAATGACTATCCCCGATTTGATGGCTACGCACTCCGTTCTTAGCGACCCACTAGACGGTTTCTTTAAGCACCGATGACGATCTCGCCGACTTGATTGGTCAAGTATTTGACGGACACATTGTAAAGACCAAAAAGCGCTTCATCGATCGCTATAGCAGCGGCTGATTCCCGTGTGTCAATCTCTTGGCTAAAGGTTTAGTGACTCTATTCCGATAAAAGGCTGACAGCGGCAAAAGCTCTCCGCGACGGGCCTTGGCCGCTGGCAAGAATTTTCCCATGCCACGGCCTGGGGACACTACAGAATAATCAGGAGAATCCGAAAATGCCGCAGATTATCAATACCAACATCGCGTCGCTAACGGCGCAGCGAAATTTGAACAGCTCTCAGAACGCTCTTCAGACATCTTTACAACGCTTGTCATCCGGTCTCCGGATCAACAGCGCGAAAGATGATGCCGCCGGTTTGGCAATTTCTGAGCGATTCAACACCCAGATCCGGGGCTTGAATCAAGCCGTCCGAAATGCCAACGACGGTATTTCTCTCTCGCAAACCGCAGAAGGTGCCCTGGTCGAGGTCACCAACAACCTGCAACGTATTCGTGAACTGGGCGTCCAGGCTCGAAACGCCACCAACACATCTGCCGACCGTGCCGCGCTGGACGCCGAAGTCCAGCAGCGTTTGGCGGAGATCGACCGCGTCGCCCGACAAACTGAGTTCAACGGGCTGAAACTGCTGGACGGCAGTTTCGTCGATCAAGTCTTCCAGGTGGGCGCCAACGTGGGCCAAACCATCACGGTCAGCGGAATCGCCAACGCCACCACCCTTCAGTTGGGTAAAATTGCTGAGGGTACCGGCACCAACACGGCTGCCGGCAACGCCGGTGAAGTGAGCGGCGCTGCCATAGCCGGTGGCGGTGATCTCACCATCACCATTGGCACCAACACCGCTGTGAACATTGCCGCTTCGGCCGACTATGCCGATTCCAGCGGCAACGGCGGCGACTCCACCAGCGCCTATGCCAAAGCCGCGGCCATCAACGCCTCGGGCGTCGAAGGCCTGAGCGCCACCGCCAACAATGTCAGTGAAACCTTCACCACAGCGGCCTTTGCCGGTGCGGGTGCGGGTGATACGTACACTTTGGAACTCAACGGCACCACCGTCATCAATGGTGGCGACCTGACGAGCTTGTCGGCTCAAAACGTGGTGGATGCCATCAACTCCTACACCGGCACGACCTTCGTGAGTGCTTCGCTGTCCGGCAGTGACATCACCCTCACGAGCTCCCAGGGACGTAACCTGGAAATCGACGAGACCATCGTCGACGCGGATACTTCGATTACTGCCGGGACCTTCTTCGGCGCCACCGCAGGCTCCCTGACGAACACCGACACGACCCGGGGGACCATCACCTTGTCGGCCTCGGAGAATATTGCCGTCGCGGGTAGCACCGGCGGCGCGTTGATCGGTTTCAACGCCTCCGAAACGGTAACCCTGGGCTCCAACGGTTTGAGCAGCCGCGATGTCACCACGGCAACCAACGCCGACACGATGATTAAAGCGGTGGATGCGGCCTTGAGCACCATCAACAGCGCCCGCGCGGATCTGGGTGCTATCCAGAACCGCTTCGAGTCGACCATTGCGAACTTGAGCACGACCTCGGAAAACCTGAGCGCCTCTCGTTCCCGTATCGTCGATGCCGACTTCGCGGCGGAAACCGCGGCGTTGACCCGGGCTCAGATCCTGCAGCAGGCCGGCGTATCCGTCCTGGCGCAGGCCAACGCGGTTCCCCAGAACGTCCTGGCGCTGCTCCAGTAAGGTAAGGCGCCTCGACGATTCGTTGAGGAACTGATAATAACAGGCTCGGGTTTGGGCTATCTGGTCCAAGCCCGAGCCCCAATTGAACAAACCCAATACTAATGTCGCCTGTAGAGTCCGACCAGGCAGGCGACCTTGGCGAATCCGTCGCACGATCCCCTGGCGGTCGAAACCGGAGGACGTAAGGACGGGATAAGGATCTATGGAACAACGTCGCGGGCGACGTCACCATAGACCCGGGAGGGTTGGAAGGTGACTGGAGAAATAAACCAGTTAACGCGTATCGACAACATAGAGCGATCATCGCCGGCAGAGAAACTTCGGCCCGCCGTGCCTGAAGTTCCGGAACCCGGACCGACGAAAGACGAAGATCAGGTCGATCGGAAAGCGGTGGGCGAGCGAGATCTCGCCGAGGTGATCACGCAATTGAATGACCGTGTTCAGTCGGTGAGTCGACAACTGCAGTTTTCTGTCGACAACAATAGCGGACGAACTGTCATTCGTGTGCTCGATGCCGATACCGGAGAGCTCATTCGGCAAATTCCGCCGGAGGAATTTATGAGTATCGCAGACAAAGCAAAGAACGGCGAACTACAGCTCATTCGTGAGCAAGTTTGACCCGAGATGAACATACAATCTCCGACGACCATCGGTCGCAGGCCATAGGATACGCATCATGGCATCGATTGCATCGCCAGGTTTGGGCTCCGGCTTAGACATCAACTCCCTGGTTTCGCAGCTGGTCGCTGCCGAAGGGCAGGGCCCGGCGCTGCGCCTCGATACGCAGGAGGCCAGGTTCCAGACCAAGCTCTCCGCATTCGGTTCTTTGAAAGGTGCCTTGGCTGATTTTCAAACCGGCTTGTCGGGATTGAAAGACCTGACAAACTTCCAGGCCCGTACAGCCCTGTCCGCGAACCAGGATCTATTCACCGCCAGTGCATTGAGTAGCGCCACACCCGGCAGCTACGAGATCGAAGTGCTCGCCTTGGCTCAAGCGCAGAAACTCGTCTCGGGCGCGTTCGCCTCGGCGGATACGACGGTTGGCAATGGCACGCTGACCCTCTCGGTGGGCAGCGAAAGTTTTTCCGTCAGCATCGAGGCTGGCAGCGACTCCCTGACAGATATCCGGGATGCGATCAACAACGCGTCCGACAACACCGGGGTCACGGCACGTATCATCAACTCAGACGATGGCGCATCGTTGGTGCTCGCCTCCGACGAGACCGGCACCGCCAATGCCATCACCGTCACCACATCGGGAGGTGACGGCGGCTTGACCAGTCTGGTCTATGATCCCGATCCGCCCGGCAGCGGCGTCACCAATCTTACCGTCGCCCAACCGGCGGCTGATGCGGTCATCAAAATCGACGGCCTCACCGTAACGAGTTCCATCAATGAGATCGCCGGCGCAATACCCGGTACGACGTTGAATTTGGTCGCGGCCGAGGTGGGAACCAAAACCGATTTGACGGTCAGCTTGGATAAAGACGGCGTCCGAGAAAAAATCGACAGTTTTGTGTCAAGTTTCAACAAACTGGTGGATACCATCAGTAATCTAGGCAGCTATGACGCCGACACCCAGGCCACATCCGTCCTGCTAGGAGACTCCACCCTCCGAAACATTTCCTTCCAGATTCGACGCGAACTGGGCAAATCAATTGACGGTCTAGATGGTCCCTTCTCGACCCTCGCGGAAATCGGCATCAGCACTAGCCTTGAGGGGAAACTCGAAGTCGATTCTGAAACCCTCGATGCCGCGCTGGAGTCCGACTTCGACGCCATTGGAGAGCTGTTCTCCAGTGAAAACGGCTTTGCGGTTCGACTGGATTCGTTGGTCGATGGCTATCTATCCACCGGCGGCGTGATCGACTCGCGGACAACCGGGTTAAAAGACAGTATTAAGGACATCGAAGAACAACGGCTGGCCTTACAAGACCGCCTGAATGCTGTCGAAGCGCGCTATCGTGAACAATTCACAGCGTTAGATACTCTACTCAGCCAACTGACCAGCACGTCCAGCTTCCTCGCTCAGCAATTGGCGAACCTGCCCAAACCCGGTCAACTCGTTGGGAATAACTAGCCGACCGTAGCGATACGGCAACCGGCCACGCCCCACGTCACAGCTTCGATTGTGGCACGCAATTTGCTTACTAAGTAATGCGTACCCCCATAGGAAGTTGTACGGTGAAACAGTTCGAGTCCTTGCCAGCCAAGTCGCCTTTTCAGTTGAGCGCTCGTCCAACTCAAAAGCAATTGGATGAACACGCCACATCGCCCGGACTTCGTTTCCAGGTGCAAGCGCCGCTGCAATTGGAATATCTTCTGAAATCGTTCGCACAATTCCTCGCGACAACAACCACCTTCGAGGGCCTGAGCTATCGGCTCAAAACCACCAAAACGAGCTGGGAAACCGGACAATTAGCCGGCCATAACGCGCACTATGACTTGAACTACCAGGATCAAGACTTGGGTGAACTGACGGTGTATCGCCGTCAAACATTTGACCCTGCGTCGCTGGATCGCCTCGAGGAAGCGTTGTGTTATCTGTGCACACCGCTGTACCACGCGGTCTTATATTTACAGGCGCAACGCGATGCGTGCCTGGACGAACTGACCGGGTTGCCGAACCGGCGGACCTTTAAAGCATGCGTGGAACGTGAACTCGCCCAAGCCGGTCGGCAAGGATGGCCGATTTGTCTAGCGATGATCGACATTGATCATTTCAAAAGGATCAACGATGCCTGCGGTCATATCACCGGAGACGAGATGATTTCGGAGACCGCGACCTTGTTGAAATCTGGAATCCGCTCCAGTGATGGCTTATTTCGCTACGGTGGTGAAGAATTTGTACTGCTTCTCCCCGACACGCACCTCGCAGGCGCTGTTTTACTGGCCCAGCGGCTACGGCGAAAAATTGCCGCAACACGTTTTCCCGCGCTCCCAAATCGCCGCTTGACCGTCAGCATCGGACTGGCCACCTGGCGACCGGGCCTGACTGTTCAGGAATGGTTACGCGAGGCCGATGAAAAACTGTATGAGGCGAAGTACTCCGGCCGTAACCGCCTGTCGTACAGTGATCCGGCCGCGCGATCCGGAGCTAAACCCCTTCGCCGCCGCAAACACGTCGCCGAGAGAACCGATTAATCGAATCGCTTGCGGCAATTCCCGCCTCAACGCGATATGCTTAACAAAGAAAAGTCGCTCTTTACGACTGGAAAGCGAGTTATCCATCCAAATTGAATCAATGCAATGGCATATCGTGACTACGAGTTAAGCCAGAACGCTTACGATCGTTTTCGTGTGCTACTGGAAGGACTATGCGGAATTGTCTTGGGCGGGGACAAACAATACCTCGTGACAACGCGCCTGACCCCGCTGCTCAACGAATTCGGCTTCTCCACGATCGACGATTTGCTGAACTACATCCACCGCGATCCCCGGCCGGCTACTTTACACCGGGTGGTCGAAGCCATGACGACCAAAGAAACGTCCTGGTTTCGTGACCGATCTCCCTTCGAACTGCTGCAGCGGCACGTACTTCCTATCGTTGCCAAAAGCCAACCTCGGCGCCTGAAGGTGTGGTCAGCCGCCTGCTCCTATGGCCAGGAGACCCATTCGATCAATATCGCTGTCGAGGAGTTTCTGCGCCTGAATCCAAAGCAACTACCGGAACCCACCATCCTGGGTACTGATATTTCCGCCGAAGCCATCAAATCGGCTCGACGAGGCGTTTATACAGAACGGGATCTGGATCGCGGACTTTCGCCCGAACGGCGAAAACTCTTTTTTGATCAGGTGGATGACGGCTGGGCCGTGAACCGTCAACTTGCCCGCCGCGTGAGTTTCGTCCGTCACAACCTCTTGGATGACTACGCCTCGTTTGGTCACTTCCAAATCATCCTCTGCCGAAACGTCCTGATTTATTTCTCCCCGGAGACCAAGGCGGACATCCTAGAACGACTGGCCGGCGCCCTGGTTCCCGGCGGCTTTCTGCTGCTGGGTGCTTCCGAGCACCCGGGCTTCGGCTCCAAGTACTTTGAGCAAATCACCTTCGCCGGCACCGGTGTCGCCTACCGACGCAAATCACTAAGCACTGTTGAGCAGGCAAGCGGCAACACCTCCCAAAGCTAACCTTTGCCACCCCCCGGCAACGACTTGCCGGCCTCCCCCTGCAAACAGCTTCGAATCCTCACCAACACCATTGTTTAGAAGGTTTTTTCCATGCTGGCACGCTTGATGCTTGCAATAAGGAAAACTAAACGTGGAGCCCCAACGTATGGCACTGGATATCGACAAAGTTTTCGGAGGACACCAAAGGGCGTTGTCCGTCTATAGCAAACGCAGTCAGACGCTGGCATCCAATATAGCCAATGCCGACACGCCACATTACAAGGCGCGCGACGTGGACTTTCGATCCGTACTCGCGAACACCACGAAACCACAAGCGCCTGTCATGACGAAAACTCATCGCTCGCACATCACCCAAACCACTCAGATGGGCGATTCCAGCGGCGAACTGCTCTACCGCGTACCCATCCAACCCTCGTTGGACGGAAACACGGTGGACGCTCAAACCGAACAGGCTGCGTTTGCCGAAAACTCCATTCGATATCAAGCCACGCTCCAATTTATCAGCGGCAAGATTCGGGGGATCCGAATGGCCATTGTCGGAGGAGAAGGTTAAGCCATGTCGCTATTTCAAATTTTCGACGTCGCCGGCTCGGGTATGACGGCTCAATCGGTGAGATTGAACACCACCGCCAGCAACATCGCCAACGCCGACACCGTGAGCGGTAGCGCAGAGAGTGCTTACCGAAGCCGCCAGCCCTACTTCTTGAGCGTGCTCAAAGCAGCTGGCGCACCGGAAGGCTATGCCGGCGTCCGGGTGGCGGGGGTGATCGAAAGTCAAGCACCCGCGCCGCGCCTATATCAGCCGGGCCACGCCGAGGCAGATGATAACGGCTACGTCTACGGCAGCAACGTCAACGCCATAGAAGAGTTGGTGAATATGATCTCGGCATCACGCGCTTACCAAAACAATGTCGAAGTCATGAACACATCAAAGCAGCTTCTGATGCGTACTTTGTCACTTGGACAATAACCGAGGCCAACCATCATGACACCCGTTACCGATTTCGAACGTCTTCAGGATCTTGGGCTGGTCCGTAGTACACCCGACTCCAAGACCAATAAGGATTTGGGACAAGACGACTTCCTGGAACTGATGACCACACAGTTACAAAACCAGGATCCTTTCGAGCCCATGGAAAATGGCGAGTTCTTGGGGCAAATCGCCCAGTTCGGCACCGTCTCCGGCATTCAAGACCTGCAAGCCTCATTCTCGACGCTCGCTGAGAGTCTCTATGCCAATCAGGCTCTGATGGCCGCCAATTTGGTGGATCGGAATGTCTTGGTTCGGGGTAACGAGGCCGCCATCAACGCGGGGCAGTCCATCACAGGAACGGTAGATCTGGCGTTCTCCACCAGTAATCTACGCGTCAACATCGCCGACGAATCAGGCGAATTGATCCGCACACTCGATCTCGGCACCCAGGCAAAAGGTGATGCCTCGTTCAACTGGGATGGGACAGATTCGGCAGGAAATCCCGTTCCCGCCGGGCGTTACCAGGTTCAAGCGCAGGTCGCCACCGAGTCGGGTGACACGGGAGCGGACATCTACCTACACCGCCGCGTCGATAGTGTGAGCCTAGCCCGTCAGGGTGAATCACTCACGCTCAACCTCGAAGGCGGCGATTCCATGCGACTCGCCGAGGTCAAGCAGATCGGATAGGGCTAAAGCCCCATCGAATCAAGAGAATAATTGGGAGTGAACTATGCCTTTTCGTATTGCACTCAGCGGCCTTAACGCCGCCTCATCGGATCTCGGTGTCACGGCCAACAACATCGCCAACACAGCCACCGTTGGTTTCAAGGGGTCTCGCGCCGAGTTTGGCGACGTCTACGCCGTGGCCTATCAAGGTATCAGCGATACCGCCACCGGGAGTGGCGTGCGTCTGTCGAATGTGTCTCAGCAATTTGGCCAGGGGAACATCGACTTCACCGACAACAGCCTGGATATGGCCATCAGTGGTGAAGGTTTTTTTGTCCTCAGCGATGAGGGCAGTTTGAACTATTCTCGCGCCGGGACTTTCAGCGTCGACCGGGAAGGCTACGTGGTGAATGCCCAGAACATGCGAGTTCAGGTCTACCCGCCCAACAGCACAGGACAAATTAACACCGGTGTGTTGACCGATCTGCGCCTGGATACCACCGAAGGCGCGCCCAGCCCCACGACATCCATTGAGGTAGGCGCCAATCTGCCCGCCGACGACAGCGCTCCGCCGACCCCGGTATTCGACCCCAACGACGCGACCAGTTTTAACGGTTCCACCTCCACGACGGTCTACGACTCTTTAGGTACCGCCATGACCGGAACCCTGTATTTCGTCAAGGACGGCACCACGGCCAACACCTGGGATGCGTATTTCTACATCGACGGCACAGCAATCGGCGGTGCGCAACAGTTGGTGTTTAACCCCGACGGCACGCTGAACACACCCGCCAATGGCGATATCAACTTCGGCACCTTCACGCCGACGAACGGGGCCGCCCCGCTAAGCCCCACAGTGAACTACTCCAACGCCACCCAATACGGGGGCGGTTTTGGCGTTAACCAGTTAATGCAAGACGGTTTCGCTTCCGGCCGTTTGTCCGGAATCGACGTCGACCCGAGCGGAGTTGTGCTGGCCCGGTTCACCAACGGCCAATCGCAACCCTTGGGCCAAATCGCGCTGGCCAACTTCCCCAATCCCCAAGGTTTGCAACAGCAAGGGAACACGTCTTGGGCGGAAACTTTTTCCTCCGGCACGGCGGTTTTGGGCCAAGCGGGCACAGGCAGTCTGGGTTTGATTCAGTCCGGTGCGCTGGAAGGTTCGAATGTGGACCTGACAGAACAATTGGTCAATTTGATCACCGCGCAACGTAACTTTCAGGCCAATGCGCAGGTGATCTCTACGGCCGACAGCGTGACCCAAACCATCATCAACATTCGTTAAGGCGTCATGACGAGCGGATACGCGGGGAGCACAGGGCAAGATGGATAAAATGGTTTATCTGGCCATGGCGGGCGCGAAGCAAATCTTCGACGCCCAGACCGCCAACAACAACAATCTGGCCAATGCCACCACACCGGGTTTTCGCGCCAGTTTTGAGGCATTCAAAAGCTTGCCGGTCTATGGGCCTGGGCATGCCAGCCGGGTGTATGCGGTAGCCAACGATGCCGGACTCGATCTCTCCTCCGGCCCCTTAATGACCACCGGCCGGGATCTGGATGTCGCTGTTCGCGGCGAGGGTTACATCGCAGTCCAGGCACCCGATGGCACCGAGGCCTACACCCGGGCGGGCGATCTGCACGTTACGGAAACGGGCCTTTTAGAGACCGGCGCGGGACATTTGGTTCTCGGCGAATCGGGCCCGGTCGTGGTCCCCCCCTCCTCCAAAATCGAGGTGGGGCGAGACGGTACGGTTTCGCTCATTCCCTTAGGACTTACACCCAATACCGTGGCGGTCATTGACCGTATCAAGCTCGTCAATCCTCCCTCGGATCAACTCTACAAAGGGGAAGACGGACTACTGCGCGTCCCCGAGGGCACCACCGTGGCGCCCGATGCCAGCGTTCAGTTGGTCAGCGGTGCGCTGGAATCCAGCAATGTCAATGCGGCAGAAGCGCTGGTCAACATGATCTCTTTGGCCCGGCAGTTCGAGATGCACGTGAAAGCACTGCAAACCGCCGAACAGAACGACGAAACGTCAGCAAAACTGCTCCGGATGGAATAAGCACAACCGGCCTAGGGTCGCTTGAGGAAAGAACACGATGAATTTAGCTCTTTGGGTTGCCAAAACCGGCTTGGATGCGCAGCAAACGCGCATGGCCACAATCTCCAATAACCTGGCCAATGCCAATACCACCGGCTACAAACGTGGCCGGGCAGTGTTCGAAGACTTGCTCTATCAAAACGTGCGGCAAGTTGGCGGGCAAAGCAGCCAGCAGACCGAACTGCCTTCCGGTCTGTCGCTGGGCACCGGGGTCCGAACCGTCGCCACCGAAAAACTGTTCACCCAGGGAGGACTGGTGCAAACCAATAACTCTTTGGACGTCGCAATTCAGGGGCGTGGTTTTTTGGAAGTGCTCATGCCTGATGGCACCGCCGCCTATACCCGGGACGGCTCGCTGGCCGCCAACGATCAAGGACAGCTGGTCACCTCCAGTGGTTATCAAATTCAGCCGGCCATCACCCTGCCCACGGGCACTCAGTCCGTCACCATCGGTACCGATGGCGTGGTGTCAGTGCAGATTGCCGGCCAAGCCAGCCCCACCCAGGTGGGCTCGCTGCAGCTGGTGGATTTCATCAATCCCTCGGGCCTTCAGCCTCGCGGCGAGAATCTGTTCCTGGAATCCGGGGCCAGTGGCGCGCCGCAGACGGGCACACCCGGCCTGAACGGACTGGGCACGCTGGTCCAGGGATCATTGGAAGGATCGAACGTCAATGTGGTGGAAGAGCTGGTCAACATGATCGAAACCCAACGGGTTTACGAAATGAACTCCAAGGCGATCTCCACCAGCGACCAAATGTTGCAATACATCACCAATAACACCTGATTAGGGGCCGTGCACGATGGCGATAACGCTTAAGAAACCTTGGCTGACCGGCGGACTTATCTGCCTGGCGGTTTGCCTTTCCGGGTGTGCGACCACCCCGGTGGTGGAAATGCAAACGCCCCCGCCGACCCTGGTCTATCCGCCGCAGACGACGCAGATCAACCCCGGTTCCATTTTTCAGCCCGGTCACGAGCGGCCGCTGTTCGAAGACCGGACGGCACGGCGGATCGGCGATGTGCTGACCATTCTGCTGGAGGAGAACACCAACGCCAGCAAGAGTGCCACCACCAGCACCAGCAAAGACGAGTCGGTGAGCATCGACAACCCCATCGTGTTCGGTAAGGAAATCCTGCGCAAAGGCATCCCATTGTTCGAAACCACCATTGGCGGCGAACGCGCCTTCGAAGGTGCCGGCCAAAGTGCGCAAAGCAACAGCTTACAAGGCAGCATCACCGTTCAGGTGGTGAGCCGGCACGCCAACGGCAACCTGCTGGTGGAGGGAGAGAAGTGGATCACCTTAAACCAGGGACAGGAAGTGGTTCGGATCACGGGCATTATTCGTCCCACCGATATCGCGCCGGACAACACAGTGCCGTCGACCAAGGTGGCCGACGCCCGCATCACCTATAGCGGCCGCGGAGCCTTGGCCGATGCCAATGCGCAAGGCTGGGCGGCTCGCTTCTTCAACTCGCCAGTCTGGCCGTTCTGAGAGGTGGTTATGACATTCGATAGTGCCACCCGCCACGCGTTTGGCTTTGTCCTGTTCACGCTCACACTCGTTCTAGCGGTGCCCGCCGCGCATGCCGAACGCATCAAAGATTTGGCGTCAGTGGCCGGCGTTCGATCGAACCAACTGATCGGTTACGGTTTGGTCGTAGGCTTGGACGGTACAGGAGACCAGACCAGCCAGACGCCGTTCACCCTGCAAAGCTTGCGAAATATGCTGGCCGAGTTCGGCGTCGTCGTTCCCAATGACGTCAACCCTCAGTTAAAGAACATCGCCGCGGTGGCGGTACACGCCGATTTACCCGCCTTTGCCAAACCCGGCCAGAGAATCGACGTCACGGTCTCGTCACTCGGCAATGCCGAGAGCCTGCGAGGCGGCACGCTGCTGATGACCCCGCTGAAAGGGGCCGATGGACAGGTTTACGCCATCGCTCAGGGAAACCTCGTGGTGGGCGGACTGGGCGTTTCGGGTGGTGATGGCTCGCGAATCGCCGTGAACGTACCCAGTACCGGACGGATTCCCGCCGGCGCATCGGTGGAGCGTGTGGTTCAATCGGCATTCGCCAAGTTCAGTTCCATCGTGCTCAATCTGCACACACCGGATTTCACCTCCGCTCATCGTTTGGCGCAAAGCATTAACGACACCATGGGCGTGAATACCGCCCGGGCTGTCGATGCCATTTCGGTGGAGGTGGTTGCCCCCCGCGATGCGGCACAACGGGTGGCCTTCATCTCCGTACTTGAAAACCTCGAGGTGGAACCCGGCGATGCACCGGCCCGGGTCATCGTCAATTCACGCACCGGCACGGTGGTGATCGGCAGCCACGTTCGGGTGATGCCTGCCGCCGTGACCCATGGCAGCCTCACCGTCACGATTAGTGAGGAACCGACCGTCTCGCAACCGGCGCCGTTTAGCGAAGGGGAAACGGTCGTCGTCCCCCAAACGCAGATTGAAATCAGTCAGCCGGAAACGCGGATGTTTCTGTTCGATCCGGGCGTCTCATTGGACGAAATCGTCCGCGCGGTCAACGAAGTGGGTGCCGCACCGGGCGATTTGGTGGCCATTTTGGAAGCGCTGAAAAGTGCCGGTGCGCTGCGCGCTCAGTTGATCGTGATATGAACCCACTAGCCCCCACCGATCCTGGCATTTATACCGATCTCGGCGGCCTGTCGGCTTTGCGGGCCCAGGCCGAACAAGGTACGCAACGCGCCCTGCCGGACGCCGCGCGGCAATTTGAGGCCATATTCATCCACATATTGCTCAAAAGCATGCGCGCGGCCGAGTTGGGTGAAGGCTTCATGGATACGGAGACTACCCGGTTTTACCGCGACATGTTCGATCAGCAACTGAGTGTCGAGCTGTCGAAAGACCAAGGTATCGGGATCGCCGAGATGCTGGTCAAGCAGCTCGGAGGACCGCCTGCCGAAGGCGAAGCCGTGCCACTGACCCAGGATTTGCGGACGGTACGCTCCCCCCTTTCTGCATCACGTATCGACTGGAAACCCGGATCGGCGCGGGAATTCCTGGCCGCACTGGTGCCCCACGCCCGTGAGGTCGGAAAACAGCTCGGTGTGGATCCGCGGTTCATCATGGCTCAAGCCGCGCTGGAAACCGGTTGGGGACAGCATCAGATTCGTCACCCCAACGGACGGACCAGCTTCAATGTGTTCGGGATCAAAGCCGGGAGTCAGTGGCAAGGCTCACGCGTTGAGGTACCGACCTTGGAGTTTCGAAACGGCAAGGCATTCCGGACTCAAGCAGATTTCCGCGCTTACGGCTCACTGGGCGAAAGTGTGAAGGACTATGGCCGGCTGCTCTCGGGCTCTGAGCGTTATCGACCCGTGCTCGCGGCCGGAGGCGACGCAACGGCCTTCACCCAAGCGCTGCAGGACGCGGGATACGCCACCGACCCCCAATACGCTGAAAAAATCCGGGGCATCCTCCGCGGCGAAACGTTCAACAACGCGCTGGCGAAACTAAAGATGAACCCTCCAGAACCGCTAACCTAAGTTAGACACGAGGACATCCCATGGCCGACCCGTTATCTACAAGTATTTCCGGTTTAGTTGCTTTTCAAAGGGCAATTGCGACCACGAGCCATAACATCAGCAACGTCAACACACCGGGCTACAGTCGGCAATCGGTGGAGTTCGCGACCCAGAATGCGCAGGTATCCAGTGCCGGCAATATCGGCTCCGGTGTCACGGTGGTCACCGTCGAACGGGACTACGATGATTTTCTGACCGGTCAGTTACGCAATACCACGTCGAACTTCCAACAGCTCGATGCCTACTATGGGCTGGCCACGAAGATCGACAACATCCTCGCCGATTCCGAGACGGGACTGGCGCCCAGCCTGCAGAACTTCTACGACGCGGTTCAAGTGGTGTCTGAGAACCCCTCCTCGGTTCCCGAACGGCAATTGTTAATCAGTGAAGCCGAGGCCCTGGTCAATCGCTTCGAGTACATCGACGGTCGGCTCGGCGATCTGAACACCGAGGTCAATCAACGTCTTCGCGACGGCGTGGTCGAGGTCAACCAAATTGCCGAAGAAATCGCTGCACTCAATACGGAGATCGGCCGTATCGAAGGTCTGTCCCAAGGCCAACCCGCCAACGACCTGTTGGATCAACGCGACGAACTGGTCCGTCAGCTTTCCGAGCTCACATCCGTATCGACATTGATTCAGGAAGACGGCTCGATGAACGTGTTCATCGGCAACGGACAACCGCTGGTGGTGGGTAGCCGGCCGACCACCTTGTATGCCGTCAACAATCCCTTCGATTCCAGTCGCGTGGAAATCGCCTACGGCAGTCCGACCGGCGATCTGATCACTGGTGCCCTGCAAGGCGGCGAGATCGGCGGACTGAGCCAGTTTCGGGACGACACCCTGATACCCGCCCAAAATCAGCTGGGCCAGTTGGCACTGGGTTTTGCCGAGAGCTTTAACGCCCAGCACCGCATGGGAATGGATCTGGGTGGTCAGCTTGGGCAAGATTTTTTCTCTGTTTCTCAACCGAAAATACTGCCTGGTACGTCTAATACCGGAACGGCCACCATCAGCGCGACGGTGACCAGCGCCGCGGGTCTGACCACATCCGATTATCAGTTGAGTTATGACGGCAGTCAGTGGCAATTGCTCCGGCTCGATGACGGCGCCACGTTTACCGGGGCGGGACCCTTTAACGTCGATGGCCTTTCAGTTGCCATCTCGGGCTCACCCAATGCCGGCGACCGATATGAAATTCGACCGACACGAGGTGCCGCCTCATTAGTTGACGTGGCCATTGCCAATCCACAAGACGTGGCCGCTGCCGCCCCCGTACGGTCCAACGCTGAGGTCAATAATCTGGGAACGGCGACTATCGCCACCCCGAGCGTGCTGGATATTAACGATCCCAACCTGCTCCAAAATGTGGATATCGAGTTCACCAGCGCCACCACCTATAGCGTCAACGGCAGTGGCAGTTTCGCCTATACCAGCGGTGCCGATATCGATATCAACGGTTGGCGCGTTCAGATCGAGGGAACACCCAGCACCGGAGACCGATTCAGCATCTCGTCCAACGCTGGCGCCGTGGGCGACAACAGCAACGCGCTGGCATTGGCGGATTTGCGGGATTCCGGTGTGTTCAATGGCGGCAACACCACCTCACTGGAAAACTATGCCGGTTTGGTCGGCAGCGTTGCCACGGCAACCCGCGAGGCGGAGATCGGCCGCGACGCACAACGCGTCTTGAATGATCAGGCTATCCTGGCGCGAGACAGTTTCTCAGGCGTC
This sequence comes from Pseudomonadota bacterium, assembly GCA_034189865.1. NCBI lineage: Bacteria > Pseudomonadati > Pseudomonadota > Pseudomonadota bacterium. The sequence goes on from JAXHTV010000002.1 coordinate 83,993, forward strand.
AACCTGGATGAAGAAGCCGCCAACCTATTACGTTTTCAGCAAGCCTATCAGGCCGCGGCCCAAGCGATTTCCATTGCCGATAACCTGTTCCAATTTTTGATCAACTCGGTGCGCTGATCGCGATGAAACTTTCTACCCTGGCCCTACAGCGAATGGCAACCCAAGGTATCTTGGAGCAACAGGTCAAACTGGCACGCATTCAATTGCAGGTCGCCACGGGACAACGCATCTTGTCACCATCGGACGATCCGGCCGGAGCCACGCGGTTGCTGTCCATCGACGCCGGCCTGGATCAAATCGCGCAATACGACAAAAACGCCACGTTGGCTCTGAACCGTCTGAGTTCAGAGGAATCCGCCCTGAATTCAGTCGGCAATGTCTTGCAGCGTGCCCGAGAGTTGGTGGTGCAGGCGCTCAATGGCACCCAAACATCCGAAGATCGCGAACTGATCAGCGCCGAGATCGGACAAATCCTCGATGAGTTGGTCCGGGTGGCCAATTCTCGGGATGCCAACGGCGAATATCTCTTCTCCGGTAACATCAGCCGAACCAAGCCATTTCAGCGCGGGCCCGGCGGTACCTTCAACTATTTTGGAGACCAGGGCCAACGCTTTCTTTCCATTGGCGACAATCGTCAAGTGGCGGTGGGTGACTCCGGCGCCGAGGTGTTTCAGCTCATTCGTAATGGCAACGGCACCTTCACCACCGTCGCGCAGCCGACCAACACCGGCACCGGCGTGATCAACGCCGGCAGCCTGGTCGATCCCACCGCCTGGGTACCGGACACCTATACGGTCACTTTCACTTCGACTAACAGTTACGAGGTCACCGACAGCAGCGCGGCGGTGGTTTCCACCGGCACCTTCACCAGCGAAGAAGCCATTACATTCAACGGCATCGAGTTCAACATCACCGGCACGCCGTCAACGGGCGATCAGTACGTGGTTGAACCGGCCCGCAATCAGGATATGTTCACGACGCTGCAGAATATTTTTAACGCCCTGGCGAACGGCGCGTCATCACCCGATCAAAGGGCCCGCCAAAATAGCGAGCTCGGCCGGGGCTTAAGTGAAATCGACCAGGCCATCGAAAAGATTTTGGATACGCGAACGGTGGTCGGCGGACGATTAAAAACCATCGAAACGCAACAAGGCATCAATCAGGGCACGACCTTGGAACTGAGTAAGGTACGTTCCAGTATTCAGGATCTGGATTTCGCTGAAGCGGTCAGCCAACTGAATATTGAACTGGTGGGATTGGAAGCGGCCCAGAAAGCCTATACGCGGGTTCAGAATCTCTCTTTATTCAACTTCATTTAGCGGCTTTTTCAACCGCCATCCGAAGCCGAGGTGGATTCACGCTGGGCGCGGAGCAGCGCACTCAGGTTAATCGCTCCAATGAGGCAAGCGGCTTCATCCACCACCGGCATATCTTCCATGTCATGATCCAGAAGACGGTGCAAGACATCGTCTAAATCCTCCGATGCGCGAGCACAGGGAAAGTGCATATCCATGATATGACTGACCCGCTCCCCCGTCACCCGCTCGAGAATCTGTCGCCGCGTCGGCCGAGGATGGTAGCGGGCCAGTAGCAATTTCGCTAACTTTCGGTGGGAAACATGCCCGACCACCCGACCGCTCTGATCGACCACATAAAGATCACGCAGACAGGGTTGAGATAGCATCTGATCGGCCGCTTGCTCCACCGTTGCGTCCGGAACCACGGTCACCACCCTCGCGGGATGATCACCTATCCAGTCGGCCACTTTCATCTCGTTGCCCTTCCCCGTTTCTTGCCCAGTTCGCCCGCCCGCGCCAATGCAAATCGGGTCAACAGCGGTCCGGTCAGCTCGTACAACAGCGTCGAACCGATAATGATGTTCACCACCGCAACAGCAATCTCTGAGAACGCCGGTTGATCGGCCAGCGCCAAGCTCAATCCCACCGCGACACCGGCTTGGGGTATCAGACCCCAACCCACATTCCGCCGAACCGTGACGCTGCCCCCGGCCAAGCCGGCCCCGATACGCGCACCGAGCAACTTGCCGATCATTCGGGCCAGATAATAAGTCAGCACCCACGGCATGAACTGAACCAACACCGGAAGTTCGAAGTGGACGCCCGCCAAAGTGAAAAACAATACAAAGACGGTCTCTTCGAGATACTCCACGGGCTTGAATGCCTTGCGGGTACCCGTGGGTAGCGACAGCCGGACGAAAAAACCGAGCCCCATGCACGCGAGCAACGCAGACACCTCGAGGAACTGCGCCAGGCCGTTGATCAACAGAATCATTCCAAGGGTCAAGGGTAAATCCAGCTCGGTCCTGGATTGCCGTGCAATGGACAACGCCAGCACGCGCGCCCCCAACCAACCCAGCACGATTGCCCCGAAAATCTCGCGAACCGAGGTAAACAAGGTCCCCGTCACGCCGTCCCCGTTGGCAAGGGCGGTGACGAGCGAAAAAACGACGATGCCCACTGCGTCATCCAGCGCCACCACGCCTAATAAGGTCGTGGTCACGGGGCCCGATGCGCGATACTGATGAATCACCGCCACGGTGGCCGCCGGCGCGGTGGTACAGGCCACTGCCGCCAAGGCGAGCGCGAACAATGGGGTCAGTTCGCTTCCCAACCACCACGGGATGAGCACAAAGGACAATGCGACGATCAACATGGCGCCGGCGGTTTCGCCAAACACCACACCCAAAATCACTTTTCCTAGACGCCGCAATTGAGCCGGATTCAAGGAACCACCGATCAAATACGCGATGACCCCGAGCGCACCGGCGGTGAACTCCCCCGTCCACACTCCGGCATCCAGAGCCAGTACGCCGCCCAGTAAACTGGGCGACAACAATACGCCGGCCATCACGTAGCCCGCCACACGAGGCAACCCGAGACGCTCCGCGCCCACCCCCCCGAGTAAGCCGCCGAGCGTCAGCAATCCCAACATGAGCGAACCGGTGACGAGCGAATCCAAAAACCTCTCCCCTGCCTATCGAAGTCATCGCAGACCGATGGCAGCGTAAAACCTTTCTGAACCTCGCGCTTGATCGAAATCAGATCATCCGACCGCGCGTCCAACGGGTTTGAACCTGCATTGCGGGGATGTGTCCAATAGCGGTCCGATGGACGGACCGACGGCGCAATGGCTATTCTTGGCCAAACCGACGGGCCACAACCACGAATAACTGGATCCTATCGAATCATGCCTTCACAACGAACCCGTACCAGCGTCACCGTTCTGTTGGTCATCGCCGTTTTAGCGATTGTCATATGGATCGGTTGGCGTGCAACGCCCCAAGCCGTTCCGGAAGGCCTGTTGGTGGCCAGCGGTCGAATCGAAGGCCGTATCACCACCATCGCGCCCAAAGTCGCCGGACGCGTTTTGGAATTGTATGCGGACGAAGGCGAAAGCGTGGTGAGCGATCAGGATCTCATCGCGTTAGATGACGAAGCGCTCCTGGCCCGAGTCGACGCGGCCGAGAGCCAGGTTGACGCATTGGAAAAACAACTCTCCGCAGCAAAAACCCGTTTCGATCTGCTCTGTTGCCAAGTCCCGCTGGAAATCGAAACCACCCAAGCGGCACTGCTCGAAGCCAAGGAGCGATTGGCCCGCCTGCGAGCCGAAGCGGCCCAGGCTCGGAAAGACGCCGAGCGCTTGCAGAAGTTATTGCAAGACCGGATGGTTTCGCCGCAGATGGCCGAGCAGGCGGAACTGGTCGCGCAGGGCAAACAAAACGCCGTCAACGAGGCTGAAGCGGCGGTGGTCAGAACGGAGCGTCAGTTGGAATTGGCGCGCCTGGGAGAGCGTCGCATCGCTGCCTCCGAAGCGGAACTGGAGGCATTTAAGGCACAGCTTCGGCAAGCGCAGGCTACACTGGCCGAACAAACAAGCTACGCCAACGAACTGCGCATCCGCAGCCCCGTGAACGGAACCCTGCTGACGCGCAATGTGGAACTCGGCGAGCGGGTCGTTCCCGGCATGGCGCTTTTCACGCTGGTGGATCTAAACCAGCTCTACCTCAAAATTTACGTGCCCGAACCGAGACTGGGACAGATCACGCTGGGACAAAGCGCCCGCATCTTTGTGGACGCCTTCCCGGACCGATATTTCGATGCCAAGGTCAGCAAGATTGCGCAGCAGGCAGAATTTACGCCCAAAAACGTGGAAACACGGGAAGAGCGAGTCAAGTTGGTATTCGCCGTTGAATTAGCAATCGCCGAGAACCCGGAAGGCGTCCTGAAACCCGGCATGCCGGCCGATGCAGTGGTCCGTTTGGAAGAGAACATCGAATGGATGAAGCCCTGACGGGCCAAGGCGCGCAAACGGTTGTCGCAGTCGACAAGCTGCGCAAGACCTACGCCCGGGGAAAAATTGTCGCGGTCGATGAGGTCTCGTTCGCCATCCCACGAGGCACCATATTCGGTCTAATCGGACCCGACGGTGCCGGTAAGACCAGCATTATTCAGATGCTCGCCGGCGTGCTCAAGGCAGATGACGGAACCGGCTCCGTGGCGGGGCGGGATGCCATCAACCGGCCGGAGTCGGTCAAACCGATCGTCGGATACATGCCCCAAGGTCTGGGCTTGAATCTTTATGACACGCTTAGCGTGGAAGAAAATCTGGAGTTTTTCCGAGATCTCCGGCGCATCCCACCGGACGTGTTCGCGGTCAACCGGGAGCGTTTGCTGGAGATGACACGCCTGGCACCGTTTGTAAACCGGCTTGCCGGACAACTCTCCGGCGGCATGCGCCAAAAGCTGGCGCTGCTTTGTACGCTGGTGCATTTACCCGACATTTTGTTGCTCGATGAGCCCACAACCGGCGTCGATCCCATATCCCGGCGCGATTTCTGGAACATTGTCGTCGAGCTGGTAGCGGAACGTCGTGTGACGGTGCTACTAACCACCGCCTATATGGATGAGGCCGAGCGCTGCCAGCGCATCGCCCTGCTCCATCAAGGACGAGTCATCGACCAAGGCGACCCCATGAAGATCACCGAACCGTTGGAGGGGCGCCTGTTCAGTATCCTGGGTGCCTCGGGGGCACGCGCCGCGGCCTTGGCCCGCGCCACCCCGGGAATCGAATCGTGCCACCAGTCCGGTCGAAACCTCCAGTTGCTGACACACGATGGATTAGCGGACGCCCGGAAAGCAGCCGCCCGCATCGGCACCGAAAATACGGCCGTGGTCGCAACCCCGCCCAGCTTGGAAGACGTCTTCATTCACCGCCTGGCCGAACGGCAACCGGCGGACGTTGCAGGCCCCGTGTCACTGAGCCCCGCCTTGACCGTCGAGTCACCGGTCGTCCCTCGGTCCAATCGGGATGCCGTGGTGGTCGAGGAACTGACGTGCCGATTCGGTGATTTCGTGGCGGTGGACCGCGTCAGCATGACCATCGGTCGCGGTGAAATCGTTGGCTTGCTGGGGCCAAACGGCGCGGGCAAAACCACACTCATCAAGATGATCTGCGGTCTGATTCGCATGGACGGCGGTCGAGCCGAGATCGACGGCATCGATGTGGCCAAGGGTAATCATGAATTGCGGCACCATTTCGGCTACATGTCCCAACGCTTCTCGCTCTATCCCGACTTGGACGTTCGCGGCAACCTCGCCTTGTACGCAGGCCTTTACGGACTGAAGCGTTCCCAACGAACAGAAAGAATCAACGCCCTTTTGGAAGCCGTCGAACTCGAGTCCTACGCCGATCGGCCCACCCGTGCGCTACCACTCGGCCTGCGCCAGCGGCTGGCCTTGGGCACGGCGCTGCTCCACAATCCGCCGATTCTTTTTCTGGACGAACCCACTTCCGGCGTGGATCCCGTGGCACGCCGGCGGTTCTGGGATACCGTTCACTCTCTGGCGGAGGATTCGGGTGTGACGGTTCTGGTCTCGACCCACTATATGGACGAGGCCGAACATTGTGATCGACTGGGATTGATGGCTTCGGGGCGCCTGATCGCATTGGATGCCCCCCAAGTGCTGACCGACCGAGCCGCGGCAGCCGGCGGGCCTCTATTGACCGTCCATGCCGAAGATTTTGCCCGAACCTTTCAGTTGGTTCGCGAGCACATCCCCAGTGCCATGCTCTACGGTCGCCGAATCCAGTGGCAATCCACCGCTCCGGCCGAAGAGCAAGCACGTATCGCCACGGCACTTACCCAAGCGGGTATCGATGCAGCGATTGAACAGGCCAACCTTTCCATGGAAGAAACCTTCGTGCACTTCATTCGCAGCGCAGAAAATCGCACGATAGACAAAGGTGCGTCGTGAAATCAGCTGGTGTTTTCGCCATCGCTCGGAAAGAGACGCGCGAACTGCTTCGCGACCCCATTTACCTGGGACTGGCGTTCGCCGTACCGATGATGTTGCTGCTGCTTTTTGGCTACGGCTTGAGTCTGGACGTCAAACACCTCCCCCTGGTTTTTCTGGACGAAGACCGCACACCGTTCAGTCGGGATTACATGGACAGTTATGTCCATTCCGATTATTTCGAAGCCTTGGCGGTCGTCGGCGATGAAGCCGCCGCCCGGGAACTGTTACAAACCGGCGAGGCGCGGGTCATCATCACCATTCCCCCCGGGTTCGGACGCCATATCAGCGCCGGAGAACCGGTCAGTGTGGCCGTGGAAGTGGATGGGTCTTACCCCACGCGGGCCGAAATCATCTTGGGTTACGTCGAAGCCATCAACGGCTTGTATAGCCAGAAACTGATTGATCGGCTGATCGCCACCCGACCCGAACTGGGACGCCTGGGCTTACCCGTCCAAGCCGATATGTCGATCTGGTACAACCCGTCTTTGGAAAGCATCAACGCCATTGTGCCGGGTATGGTGGTACTGATCATGATGATGTTCCCAGCCATACTCGGCGCGCTGTTGGTGGTTCGGGAGAAAGAATCGGGCACGATCTTCAATCTTTACGCCTCCCCGGTCAGGCGGTGGGAAATACTGGCTGGCAAGGCCTTGCCTTACATCGGTGTGTCCATGCTCGACTATCTGCTCATCTATGTGATGAGCCTGTATCTGTTCCAGGTGCGGTTCGTCGGTAGTTTCTGGCTGCTGACGGCCGCCGCGACACTCTATGCCACCTGCACCATCGGTTTGGGACTGCTCATTTCCGTACTCACCCGAACGCAACTGGCCGCGATGTTGATCACGTTCCTGGTGACCATCACACCGGCGTTCAACTATTCGGGGTTCATCACCCCCATCGCCAGCATGGATGAAACCGGACAATTCATCGCTCACTTGATACCCGCCACGTATTTCATGCGCATCACACGCGGCAGTTATCTGAAGGGTCTGAACCTGGAGCAGGTTTCCTTCGATTTGGCTGCTCTCGCCATCTACACCCTCATCGTTTATCTCATCGCCTGGGCGATGCTACGCAAGAGGATCGGCTGATGTGGGGCCGGATGGCGTCCATGGTCACGAAGGAATTCGGTCAATTACTGAGGGATTGGCCAATCCTGGGAATTTTGCTCTGGACATTCACCGGTCAGGTGATCGTCGCTGGCAATGCGGTTCAAATCGAGGTTAAAGATTTTCCTTTCGTTGTCGTCGACCATTGCCGCTGCGCACTAAGCCGCGAGTTGATCGAGCGCGTGAGGCCACCCGAATTTAAGTTTGTCGGTTACCTGGCCAACGAATCCGAGCTGGAAAGCGCACTGAACGACGGCGATGCGACGTTGGGGGTGATTATTCCGCCCGAATTCGCCCGCCAAGCAGAAAGCGGACAAGGCCGTTTCCAAATCATATTGGACGGTACGCAATCGCAGTCCGCCACGCTCACAGCCGCTTACTTGAGCGCCATCACCCGAGATTTTTCCATTGAACTGCTACAACGCCAACAAGCTCCGGACCCCAGATTGATGGAGGCAATACCCAGCGTTGAGCCTCGGATCCGGGTCGCGTTCAACCCCACCATCGACGGTAGCTGGTTCGCCAGTTTGCTGGAACTGTTCGAGGTGACCACGATGGTGGCCATGCTCCTGACCGCAGCGGCGTTGGTTCGCGAAAAATCCCAGGGCACCCTTGAGCAAATACTGGTCACGCCGCTGCGGCCGGCGGAACTGTTTGCCGCCAAGATTCTCCCCACCATCGCCGTGGTGTTATTTCTCATGCCGGTATCGCTATTCGCCATCGTGGTGGGGATCTTTCATACCCCCTTGCGGGGAAGCTTGCTGCTATTCTTCAGCGTGACTGCGGTCTATGTCTTCTCCGTGGCGTCGCTGGGGATTCTCATTGCCGTCTTTGCCCGAAATATCGCTCAGGCCATGTTGCTGTTACTGCTCATTTTATGGCCCATGGTGTTTCTGTCGGGCGCGTTTACACCACCGGAGAGCATGTCCCCCTGGATGAAGTACCTCAGCACGATTTCGCCTTTGCGTTACTATATGGACTTCGGATATCAGGTTCTGTTCAAGGGCAACGGAATCCGCTACGTGTGGCAGGATATCCTCGGAATCGTGATACTGGGAACGCTCATCTTCAGTGCCGCGGTTTGGCGTTTCAGAACCCTGGTTCGGTAAAACATCTTGGACGAACGACCGCCGCGCAGATCAACATGACGCCGTTGGGTCCCGACCCGAGCCACTACAGCTCCACTTCAACTCAGGGCCGGCCAAGAGCCGTTGCATTTTCATCTTTAAGGAGATGATCGCTGATGACACCCAAACGTTACTCGATCGAGGTTCAGGCACGAATCCCAGAAGCCTTGGCTGGATTAAACCAGTTAGCCGGGAATCTGCTCTACAGCTGGGATCGTAGGGTACGAAGGGTTTTCCGGCATATGGACCCCGAACTTTGGGATGCCTGCGGCCATAATCCCAAGGTGTTTTTACGCTGGATATCGCAGCAGCGCCTGGACGTGCTGGCACAAGACAAATACTTCCTGGAAGAGTATCAGTACGCGCTCGCCGTATTTCGCAGCTATCGCGAACAAACCCGCAAGCCGCATCGTGACATCGGCCGTCAGCTCGATCCTGACACCGATCTTATCGCCTACTTTTGTGCGGAATTCGGCCTGCACGAGAGCCTTCCGGTCTACTCCGGCGGCCTGGGGATCTTGGCCGGAGATCACTGCAAAGCCGCCAGTGACCTCGGCCTGCCCTTCGTTGCGGTCGGATTGATGTATCACCAGGGCTATTTCATTCAGACCATCGATGAGAGCGGAGAGCAAAAAGCCCACTTTCACCCGAACCGATTGGAAGATTTGCCCATCCAACCCGCCACTGGCGGCGGCGACGAGCAGGTGCACGTGGAAGTCCAGCTGCCCGGCCGAACGGTTCGGGTGCGCATTTGGGAGGCCCAGGTCGGCCACCTGAAACTGTATCTCCTGGATACCGATGTGGCGGGCAATCGCGACCAAGACCGTGCCATCACCTATCAACTCTACGGGGGCGACCGAACCAATCGGCTAGCCCAGGAAATCGTTTTGGGCATCGGCGGGGTGCGTGCCCTGCGGGCATTGGGCCACACCCCCACGGTTTGGCACATCAATGAAGGCCATGCGGCATTTCAAATCCTGGAACGCACCCGAGAACACGTCTCGGAAGGGACGCATTTCGATACCGCCCTGGAATTGGTCTCGACCACTACGGTTTTCACCACGCACACGCCCGTGTCGGCCGGCCATGATTTGTTCGATCACGGGCTGATCGAACATTATCTGGGTTACCTCGCAGAAGAGATGAATATCCCTCGTGCCACCCTACTGGCACTGGGAGAATCTCCGGGCAACACCGGTCAGTTCAACATGACGGCACTGGGTCTTAGAGGCTCCCGCCGTCACAATGGTGTCAGTGAAATTCACGGTGGTGTGGCATCGAAGATGGAGGCCTATCATTGGCCGCAAGTGCCCCCGGAAGAAAACCCCATCGGATTCGTCACCAACGGCGTACATGTATCCACCTTCCTGGCCCGGGAATGGGCGATGATGCTCGACACCCGTTCTCACGGCTGGCGAGACCGTCTGATGGATCAGAAATTCTGGAATCAATACATCGATTCCATCCCCGATCAAAGCTTTTGGAATCTTCGACAGAATCTCAAGTCGGAGACCCTGGCCTACGTGGCACAAGTTCTTAAAAACCAGTACACCCGAAACCGGATCGGCGCAGCCCACACCGAGCGGTTGCTCGAGGGGCTTTCCGGCCACGGCAACCTTCCCTTGGTGATTGGTTTTGCCAGACGTTTCGCAACCTACAAACGGGCCACGCTGCTGTTCCGCGATCCCAATCGGCTATCGAAGCTCGTCAATGCCGCGGACCGCCCCGTGGTGCTTTTGTTCGCAGGGAAAGCACATCCGGCCGATCAACCCGGGCAAGACTTGATTCGCGTGATCACCGATTATGCGGAGCAGCCCGAGTTCGCCGGCAAGTTATTCTTTATCGAAAACTATGATCTGGCATTGGGCCGAAAACTGGTCGCGGGTGTGGACGTTTGGCTGAACAACCCCCAGTATCCCCTTGAGGCATCGGGAACTTCCGGTCAAAAGGCCGGGATCAACGGCGTACTTAATGTGAGCGTATTGGACGGATGGTGGGCGGAGACCTTCAACGGCGAAAACGGATGGGGAATTACGCCGCATAGCGACTGGGAACCGGAAATGCGCGACCGACTTGAATCAGGTGACCTGTTAGACATCCTGGAGCGGGAGGTCATTCCCTTGTATTTCGCGCGGAACGATGCCGGCTATTCGGAAGGCTGGGTGCACAAATCCAAATCCGCCATGAAAAGCATTCTGACCCGCCACAACGCCCAACGGATGCTGACGGATTACCTGCAAGATTACTATCTTCCCGCCATACGTCACGGCAAACGGCTGGCCGCCGACGGCGCACAGCGCGCTCATCAACTCACGTCCTGGAAACATCGGGTAAAACAGGCCTGGCCCGAAGTGCGTATCGAACGTTTGGACACGCCGGAAACCACCATACAAGCGGGTGGAAAACTCTCCATTCAGGTTCGAGCGCGTTTGGGAGGCCTCTCGGCCGATGACGTGCGCATGGAATGCGTGGTGGGCCGCGAAGACAAAGCCGGTCAGTTTCTACGGCAAACGTGCTTTAAGCTGGAACCGACCAAAAAAACCGACGGCGAGACGGTGTTCACACTGGAAGAACCTATCGCCGATAATGGCTTATTCAGCTACGAGATTCGGATTTTTCCTTATCATCCGGATCTGGCGCACCCCTTCGAAACAGGCTGCATGCTGTGGCTTTGAGCAAGCTGATCGGACGACAGGGACAAACGATACCGTTCTAACATCGCCCGTAAGTTTCCAGGAGACGGCGGTATCGGCTCGCGAGCTCGGGCGTTAACGCCGTCTGTTCAAATCGCCATGCCCAATTGCCCTTGGCTGTGCCGGGCGTATTCATTCGTCCCTGACTATCCAGTCCGAGCACGTCTTGCAGAGGAAGCATGGCCAATCGGGCGACGGACGCGAGCGCACAGCGGTTGAGGCCTTCTGGCACACGCATATCGGCACAAGCGCCCAGATAGCCGATCACACGCGATTTGAGTTGGTCGCTGACACCCAGCCACCACCCAAGGGTGGTGTCGTTGTCGTGAGTCCCGGTGTAGACGACCAATTGCGGCACATGGTTGTGCGGGAGATGGGGGTTGGCCGCATCGCTGTCGAACGCAAACTGAAGCACCCGCATTCCGGGAAGCCCCAACGCGTCACGCAGCGCATCCACTTCAGCGGTAATAAATCCCAAGTCTTCCGCAACCAGCGCAATGTCCCCGGCTTGCTCGCGCAGGCAGTCGAACAGCTCCCTTCCCGGGCCAGGTGTCCACTGGCCGTTGATGGCTGTCTTGGCGCCCGCCTCGACGGCCCAGGCCGATTCGAATCCGCGAAAATGGTCGATACGGATGAGATCAAACAACTCTCGTTGGCGCCGCATCCGCTGAATCCACCAACTATAGCCGTGGGATGCCAGCCAATCCCATCGATATAGCGGCATATTCCACAGTTGCCCATCGGCCGAAAAATAATCCGGTGGAACACCCGCAACCTGGGTCATGCGGCCGGCTTCGTCGATATGAAAATTTTCCCGTGCGGCCCATACGTCGGCACTGTCATGGGCCACGAAAATCGGCAGATCGCCGAACAAGTAGATACCGCGGGCATTGGCATAGTGTTTCAACGCTGCCCATTGGCGATCGAACACAAACTGCTCGAAACGAATTTGGGCCAGCGCATCGGCCAAATCCTCGCGGGCATTCACAAGTGCGGCCTGGTCGCGATCACGCAGCGCCGCAGGCCACTCATACCACGGAGCTCGCTCGACATCGTGAATCGCCTGGTAGAGGGCATAGTCCTCTAACCAGTAGGCCTGTTCTTCCAGAAAGCGCTGATAAGCGGTCCGTAGCTCCGGGGCCGCCGAGCGCTCGAAGCGCACCCGCGCGGTGTGCATGGTACGTCGGTGACCGGGCTTTGCTCCCATGCGTTCCGTCGCCGTGATTTCTGAGGCCTCCACGAGCCCCCATTGCACGAGCCCCTCCACACTGATGAGGCTCGGCTCGGCAGCGAAAACGGAGCATGACTGGTAAGGGCTACCGGTACTATCGACGGGACACAGCGGCAGGGTCTGCCAGACAGAAAAGCCGGCTTGGGCGAGAAAATCGGCAAAACGATAAGCGGCGGAATCGATCTCTCCACTCGGTCCGGGACCGGGCAATGAGCCGGGATGTAACAAGACCCCAGCCCGCCGCTGCTGCAGAATATCCGCAACGCCGTCCACCATGTCAGTGAGCTGGCCGCATGCTTGAACCCGTCCCACCGCTCATGCCTTTGGCAAAAACGTAAGAGAGATAATTTGGAGCGGAACGCCCCAAACATTGATATAAGGCCGACAGATGAAGCCGGAGCAGCCGCTCAAACTGAGAAACCGCGGATTCGGGATTGTTGTCCCCCAGCCACCAGAACCAATCCGACGCCTCACACCAAGCCAGTTGTTTTTCGGCGGCCGCAACGGCCTCTGGTGACAGGGTACCGGCTGCCATCACTTCGTCGTAGATGCGTTTGGCGTCAACCAACATGTCCCACGCCCGATTCTTTTCCGGATCGCCGATCCAGGTCGCAAAGTTACCGTAGACCCAACTGCCGGAAACCAAACGCTCCAGGGGATGACATGCCACGTCGGTTTGTTCAAGACATTCGGAAAATGTCGTCAATTCAATAGCCGGATGAGCAACCAACGCCCGATACAGCCCACTGAGAAAGTAATAGGCGTTTTCGTGGTAATACTCCCACGCATTTTCGCCATCGAGAATGATGGAAACCACCCGACCTGGCTTGACATTGGACGAGCGCGCCAGCGTTTCCAATTCATGGACCAAATTCGCCACGGCATCATCGGCATGCCAGTCCCGATAAACGAAACCAATCTTGTCGGACAGGCCATCGTCGCGAAAAAAACACGCCGGAGAACCGCCCAGCCGATACGGCCGATGCAACTCATTGGTTCCCAGGTGGCTATGCCCCAGACTGTTGTGAAGCACGCCTTGGCCGGTTGCGGTCCATTTGAATCCCGCTTCGCCCAACAACTCCAAAGTACGCGGACAGACACCGCCTTCTGCCGGCCAAACACCGGCCGGGATGTATCCGAAATGGCGTCCAAAGACCTCTTTGGAGTGCTCAATTTGCCAGCGCGCCCGCGCCTCGCCTCCGGGATAGGACGGACTGAGCGGTAAGGCGACATTGGACATCGTCTCACGTGCGCGATCGAAGCCCAACAACAACGGGATAATGGGATGACTGAACGGCGTCACCGACAACTCAATCTGACCCCGCTGAGCCAAGGTGCGATAACGGGGGATGATTCCGCCCATCAAGTCCGCCATCAGCCCCAGTAGCTCTTGACGGTCATTCAACGTGAAATTCCGTCCCTGCGCCATCAGTCGCTGAGCGGTGGCATCCTCACGCCGCACGGTCTCTCCCAACCACGCCAGGTGATACCAAACGACCAAATCAATGAGAAATTGATCGTTCAGGTAAATCAGGCCCTCAGGATGCCCGATTGCCCAATCGGCAATCGAGGCCAATCGGGCGAAGGGTGGAAAACGATCAATCAGACGTTTGCGATCCGCCCGCAAACATGCTTTGACAAGCGACAAACGCGACTCGTCGCTACCCACGGAAACAGGATGCGCCAGTGCCGCAAGTAGCGGATCGTGGACGTTGTCCTGCCCCCTTGCGGCGGATGCCATTTGCTTGGCGTAGTCTTCAATCTGCTCCAGCAACACCGGGGTAAAGTTGACCACGGCCTTGGCTTCCGGCACGGCCTCGAGGTGGGCCGCCATATCCACATAGTCTTTAAGACCGTGCAGATAGGTCCATGGCGATTGAAAGCGTCCTCCAATGGGATCTTGATATGGCGGCTGGTGCATATGCCAGCAAAGCACCACTCGCAAAGCCGGATTACCGGACATAGGGCAGTTCCTGTCGCAACATTTCGGGCGTCACTAATACCACCCCTTCAGGACTTACGTAAAAGCGTTTCGCGTCGTCTTCGGGATTTTCGCCGATGATGGTGCCCTCCGGAATATGGCAACCGGTTTCGATAATCGCTTTGCGAATCAGGCAATCCGGCCCGATCACCGCCTCGGGCAAAACCACCGTATCTTCAATCAGGGTCCGCTCCGCCACCAGCACGTTGGAAAACAACAGCGAATGACGCACCACGCCGCCGGAGACGATACATCCGCCGGCAACCATGGAGTCGATGGCGATACCCCGGCGATCATCGTCGTCGAACACGAATTTGGCGGGTGGCGCCTGTTCCTGATATGTCCAGATGGGCCAAGACTTATCGTATAAATCGAGCTCCGGCGTAACGCCGATGAGTTCCATGTTGGCCGCCCAGTAGCCGTCCACCGTTCCCACGTCACGCCAATAGGCTTGACCGCCGCGAACGTCATCGCGAAACGTGAAGGCAAACACGCGATGCCCTTCGCGGACAGCGCGTGGCAAGATGTCTTTGCCGAAATCGTGACTGGACTTCGGGTCGTCCGCGTCTTCCTCCAACATCCTCAGAAGGTAGTCCACGTCGAAAACATAGATCCCCATGGAGACCAGTGCTTTCTCCGGCGCACCCGGAACGCTGTTCGGCTTCTTGGGTTTCTCCTGAAACTCGCGAACCCACCCTTTCCCGTCTACCCCCATCACGCCGAACGCGGTGGCTTCGGCAACCGGCACCTCCAGACAGGCCACCGACACGTCGGCCTCTCGGCTCACATGCTGCCCAAGCATGGTGCCGTAGTCCATTTTGTAGACGTGATCGCCGCCAAGCACCAAGACGAATCGAGGACGGTGGGTTTTGATGATATCGAGATTCTGATACACGGCATCGGCGGTTCCACGATACCACCACTGCTCGTTGACCCGTTGCTGAGCCGGAATGATCTCAATGAACTCGCCGAATTCTCCTCTCAGGAACCCCCAGCCCTGGTGTAAATGGCGGATCAAAGAATGCGCCATGTACTGGGTCAGCACCCCCATTCGGCGGATGCCTGAATTCATGCAATTGGAGAGCGGAAAATCAATGATTCTGAACTTCCCTCCGAACGGAACGGCGGGTTTTGCGCGTCTGATGGTCAGGTCTTCGAGTCGGGAACCGCGTCCTCCGGCGAGAATGAGCGCGAGTGTGTCTTTGGTAACTAAGCTAATGAAGCGTTGAGAAGTTTCGACTTCCATTCCGTTCCTCGAGCGGTGTTGGGTCGCGTTTGACAAGGACGATCCAAGCCAGCGGCAAGAAATACAGGGTGATTATTCCGTTTACGTTACGACCTCCGCAGCAGTATTCAAAAACACGTTCGCAAACTCCGTCTTGACATGTATCAATGGAGTAGAACGCTCTACTACGCGACTCGTGAGATAGGATTCACCTACCACCGGCATGTGGGTATGATGCTCAAAGTAACAAACAACCTCTGCGACCACACGATAGGGAGTTCTCCCGGAAACGTGCTCGGGGCGGAAAACCGAAACCTCACACCGTAGCGCCGAGTGCCTGTTAGCAGTATCCAATACTTCCATCGGCCGCTTCAACGCTTGCGACAGAAGCCCAAAGGACAGCATGAAGACCGAAATCGCGCCCACATTGCTGCACGCTCAGGATCCCGACTTACTCCGCCTCGTCGAGGCACGCCATTACAACCCGCTGCACATACTCGGTCGACATCCGAGCGACGACGGTGTGACCGTCCGAGTCTTTTTGCCGTTGGCTAAAGAAGTCTGGCTGGAACCCGAGCACCGCCTGATGCATCGTATTCCAGGAACCGATCTGTTCTATTGGACCGGGCCGGCAGATACCGTGGCAACGCACCCGGAAATTCGGTGGATCGACCAATGGGATCATCTTCATCAACACGTCGACCCCTATTCCTTCCCGCCCCAATTGGACGAATCGGAACTCGCCGCTTTTCATCACGGAGAACATGTCCAAGCTTGGCGATTGCTAGGAGCCCAGCATCGAGTGGTCGATGGCGTTGAAGGCACCCTGTTCGCCACTTGGGCTCCCAATGCGGAACGGGTCAGCGTGGTGGGCGACTTCAACCGCTGGGACGGCCGTCGTCATCCGATGTGTTCCCGAGGCTACAGCGGAGTCTGGGAGCTATTTATACCGGGTCTAGAACCGGGAGCGCTCTACAAATTCGAAATCCGTAACAGTCTTTACGGAACGATTCACGTCAAAACCGACCCCTACGCCCGCTGCTACGAGTTGCGACCGAGCACGGCTGCCCGGATCACGGGCGAATCCAGTTACGAATGGGGCGATGACCAATGGCTGGCCGGCAGGGAGGGTTGGCAACACAGCCCCATGTCGATCTACGAAGTCCATCTCGGGTCATGGCAACGGGCCAATGACGGCGGTTTTTTGGGCTATCGTGAACTGGCCGATCGACTGGTCGAGCATGTGAGTGGATTGGGTTTCACCCACATCGAACTGCTACCGGTGACCGAACACCCGTTCGACGGCTCGTGGGGCTATCAAACCACCGGCTACTTCGCACCCACATCCCGTTTCGGTGAGCCGGACGATTTTCGCTACTTCGTGGATCGAATGCACCAGGCCGGTATCGGTGTGTTGTTGGACTGGGTCCCGGGCCACTTTCCAAAAGACGACTTTGCCCTCGCCCGGTTCGACGGCAGCGCGCTTTACGAGCACGAAGATTCGCGGCGCGGGGAACACCGCGAGTGGGGCACCCTGGTGTTCAACTACGGACGTTGCGAAATCAAGAGCTTTCTGATTTCCAGCGCGCTGTATTGGTTAAAGGAATACCACATTGACGGTTTGCGGGTGGATGCAGTGGCCTCCATGCTGTATCTCGACTACTCCCGCGAACCCGGCGAATGGCTGCCGAACCAGTTCGGCGGCAACGAAAACCTGGAGGCAGTCGAATTCATGCGAGAACTCAATATCGTCACCCACCGGGAATGCCCCGGGGCCGTTATCGTGGCGGAGGAATCCACCGCATGGCCGCAGGTCACCCGCCCGACTTATCTCGGCGGCCTTGGATTTTCCATGAAATGGAACATGGGCTGGATGCACGATACCTTGCGCTATTTCAGCAAGGATCCCGTCCACCGCCATTACCATCACAACGATCTGACCTTCGGGCTGTTGTACGCATTCACCGAGAATTTCGTCCTGCCGTTCTCGCATGACGAAGTCGTTCATGGCAAAGGTTCGATGTGGCAGAAGATGCCGGGTGACGAATGGCAAAAGTTTGCCAATTTGCGGCTGCTTTATACCTACATGTTCACCTATCCCGGGAAAAAGTTGCTGTTCATGGGCGCCGAATTAGCTCAACCGTGGGAGTGGAGTCACGACACCGCCATGCCATGGCACTTGGCGAACGACCCTGCCCGCACCGGCCTGCAACGGCTTCTGGGCGATCTGAATCGTCACTACCGCGCGCTGCCCGCACTTCACCAGTACGAATTCGAAGAACGCGGTTTTTCCTGGATCGACTGTCACGACGCCAGCCAATCGGTTATCAGCTATATCCGCAAGACGGGCGAGGAATTTCTGGTGATCGCACTCAACTTCACACCTGTCCCACGCGAAAAATACCGCATTGGTGTTCCTGCGGCAGGCGACTATGAAGAGCTACTCAATTCAGATGCCGAATGTTACGGCGGAAGCAACCTGGGCAACGGCGGCCATCTCAATGCGACGCCCGAGCCGTGGATGGGGTATCCCGCATCAATGGAGTTAACGCTCCCGCCGCTGGCAGGCGTCGTTCTTCGTCTGACCAACCATGGCTAAAACCATCGCCGTTAAAAAGCCAGCGCGCGCGCCGGTCACCCAACGAACGAAAGTGCTTTTTGTCACCAGCGAAATGCACCCATGGATCAAAACCGGCGGATTGGCCGACGTCGCAGCGGGGCTCCCGGCCGCATTGAAGGCCCTGGGGCACGATGTTCGCGTCTTGTTACCTGCCTACGGCGACATCCTGGCTCAAGATCATGCGTTTCGTGCGGTGCCCGGATTCCGGGCACCGGAGCCGGAAGAGGTGTCGCTGATCACCCCCGCTAAATCGGACGGGGGCCCGAAAGTTTGGCTGCTCAAAGCGCCGGGTTTCAGCGATCGGCGGGGCAACCCCTATCATGACGGCGGTGGCAACGATTGGCCCGACAACGCCAGCCGGTTTAACACCTTGGCAAAAATCGCCGCCGACATCGCCGGCAATCGAGCGGGGCTCAAATGGCAACCCGACGTCATCCACTGTAACGACTGGCAGACGGGGCTGACGCCGGTTTGGATGTTTCTGCGGCGCATCAACGTGCCCGTGGTTTTCACGATTCATAACCTTCATTATCGGGGGCTATTCCCCCGATCCTGTCTGGAAACGCTGCACCTGCCCAGTTGGCTGGATCATGCCGACGCTTTGGAGTTTTACGGGAATATCTCGTTTATCAAAGGCGGCTTGGTATTCGCCGATCTCCTCAACACGGTCAGCCCCACTTACGCGGCGGAAATACAGTCTCCCGAGATGGGTCATGGACTCGATGGCCTGTTAGCCCATCGTTCAAATGATCTAAGCGGTATCTTGAACGGCATCGATCACGACCTTTGGAATCCGCAGCAAGATCCTTTACTCACGACGACTTACGACGTCGATCACCTGGAAGGGAAAGCGATTGCCAAAACCGACCTCCAGCGGGAGGTGGGCCTGGAGCCTCGTACCGACATTCCCTTGGTAGGTCTGATCGCCCGCTTGGTTCCGCAGAAAGGCATCGATATACTCATCGAAGCCTTGCCCGGCATTATGGATTTCCCGGCACAGATGGTGGTTCTCGGGAGCGGCGAAGCGCATATGGAGTGGCTACTGAACGAGGCGGCACAACGTTATCCCGGTCGGCTGGCCGTCCGGGTGGGCTTCGACGAGGGTCTCGCCCACCGAATCGAAGCCGGCACCGACATGTTTCTCATGCCATCTCGGTTCGAGCCTTGCGGACTGAACCAACTTTACAGCCTTCGTTACGGCACGCTGCCCATCGTCCATCGCTGCGGCGGATTGGCCGACAGTGTCATTAACACGAACCCCACGACGCTCGAATCGGGGCATGCCACCGGGTTCGTATTTGATGAACCCAGCCCAGGTGCGCTTTATCACGCCGTCGAGCGTGCCGTCGGCCTCTACCGCCAGCCGGAGATCTGGCGAGGTATCGTTCGCAACGCCATGCAACAAGACTTCGGTTGGTCACGAAGCGCACAGGAGTATGTTGCGTACTATCGACGCGCCGCGGACAAACTACGCCAGTAAAGTGCTTCGCAGATCCGGTTTTCGCTCCCGACACCACGGTATTCAGTACGGAAACGATGACGCGCCGCCCCGAACGCCGTGCACTATCACGAAACACGCGTACATAAACTTGACCCGTGACAGCGCATCGCCCCACCTCAACCGCCGGGCCCATCCAAGCGATCCACACTTCAAAAATGCCCCTACGCCACCTATCCATAAACGGTCTGATCCCGCAATTGTCGCGGCGTTAAAGTTTTCTTCACATCGTTCAGATAACGTTTTGTGGGCACCATGAACCGCCGCTCCAGTTCTGGTCTCATATTTGCTTGAAAAATCCGGTGTGGGCAGGACACTGGGTTAAACAACCTGGATCCGCCACCACCCGACTTCAGATCACCGGGTTCAGTCGTGATTGATATTCGGATTTGACTCACCTTCGGCACGGAGGCTCAGCCATGCGACGCGGCTCACAGTTTGCGAAGATTTACGAACAGCGTATTGCCGACCTAGAGATCACCCAGTTTGATTCAACCCGCCGATGGGCGGTATGGAATGACCAGCAGCGATGTGGCAGCGTCACCTGTTTCCGCACCGATGTTCGGTATAGCTGCGAGAAAACCAACTGCGCGTGGCGAGCCGAATGTATGACGCTTCGAGCCGAGTGGAAACGCTGACGAGCCGGTTGGTTGCCATTGGGATCCGTCAGGATCTTTGACCAGTTCCAACTTTGAGCAACATTGTCCGTCGTCAGCGACGGTTCGCCTTTTGCGCTACCTTCATGCTGACGACGGCGTGGTCACCGATCACGCCGTCGTCGTTTCTGCGAGTAACGCCGCCTCACCCCATCTCCGCCGAATCACATAAGCTGATGGGCACCCATTCGATCCAGCCAATCAAGACCGCACGCCCAGTTGGCAGATCGGGCAATCCAAGTTAAAGTGCCCGCCGTTTGTCGGCGCTCTAGCACAAATCGCAGCTCACCCATGCGGCCCGTGCAATAGCCGCCCACCCGAAGGCGTCAACTTTTACTACGCTATGTCTATTAAGACTTTACGCTCGTTGCCGCTCTTAGGGGTTGATCCCATCGGGTTTTGGTGACTGATTTGACCCAAATCAACTGACTGTGGGCCGCATCCGCGGACAATAGTCACGCGCCGGAAACCCGTAGCGCATCCTCCATGCCCGCGTCACTCAACAACAAAACGGGAACACCATGCAACGAAGCAACACGTACAATGACCTGGTCGTCCGCCAGTTCACGATCATGACGGTCGTCTGGGGTATCGTCGGTATGACCGTCGGCGTCCTCATCGCGGCCCAACTGTATTGGCCCGCGCTGAACTTCGATGTCCCGTGGCTCAGCTATGGGCGCCTTCGTCCGCTCCACACCAACGCCGTCATCTTCGCCTTTGGCGGTTCGGCGCTTTTCGGAACGTCCTACTATGTCGTCCAGCGGACCTGTCACACACGGCTGTTTTCAGACCGTTTGGCCGCGTTCACCTTTTGGGGTTGGCAAGCCGTCATCGTGTTGGCTGCGATCACCCTGCCGTTGGGCATCACGGAAGGCAAAGAATATGCAGAGCTGGAATGGCCCATTGATTTGCTGATTACCGTGGTTTGGGTGGCCTACGCCGTCGTTTTCTTCGGCACGCTGGTTAAAAGACGCGTCAAGCATATTTACGTGGCGAACTGGTTTTACGGCGCGTTCATCCTCACGGTGGCAGTACTGCACATCGTCAACAATATCGCCCTGCCCGTTTCACTGACCAAATCTTATCCGGTGTACTCCGGCGCCGTGGACGCCATGGTTCAGTGGTGGTACGGACACAACGCGGTGGGCTTTTTCCTGACGGCCGGCTTCCTGGGGATGATGTACTACTTCGTACCCAAACAAGCAGACCGCCCCGTTTATTCCTATCGGCTGTCCATCGTGCATTTCTGGGCCTTGATTTCCATTTACATGTGGGCCGGCCCGCATCATCTCCACTGGACCGCGCTACCCGATTGGGCGCAATCGCTGGGTATGGTGTTCTCGTTGATTCTGCTGGCGCCGAGCTGGGGCGGCATGATCAACGGCATCATGACCCTTTCCGGCGCCTGGCATAAGCTCAGAACCGACCCCATTCTCAAATTCCTCATCGTGTCGTTGTCGTTCTACGGGATGTCGACCTTCGAAGGTCCGATGATGTCCATCAAGACCGTCAACGCCCTCTCCCACTACACCGACTGGACCGTCGGCCACGTACACTCCGGTGCGCTGGGCTGGGTTGGCTTCGTCACAATGGGTTCGCTTTATGTGCTGATTCCCCGGCTCTACGGCCTGAAGGAGATGTGGAGCGTTCGGCTCATCGACTGGCATTTCTGGATCGCCACCATCGGCGTCGCGGCCTATGCAGGCTCCATGTGGATCGCCGGCGTGATGCAAGGTCTCATGTGGCGCGCGGTGAACCCGGACGGCACCCTGACCTACACCTTCATCGAGAGTCTGAAAGCGACCTACCCCTACTATGCGGTCCGCCTCCTCGGTGGTCTGCTGTACCTCACCGGCATGCTCATTATGGCTTGGAACGTCTACAAGACGATTCAGTCCGCCTCGAAACCCGAGCCCGTCGCCGTGCCTCAGCCTCACCCTGAAGCCGCCTAAGCCCGCGCCGGAGAACGTCAATGTCGAAACAACACGAAATAGTCGAAAAAAACGCCGGCCTGATGGCCGTTCTCATTGCCGTCGTGATCAGCATCGGCGGGCTGGTGGAGATCGTGCCGCTGATGTTCAGCGCCAACACCACCGAGCCGCTTGAGGGCGTTAAACCCTACACCGCCTTGCAGATCGCGGGGCGGGACATTTATGTCCGCGAGGGTTGTTACAACTGTCATTCCCAGATGGTTCGTCCTTTCCGGGCGGAAACGGAGCGCTACGGACACTACTCCCTGGCCGGCGAATTCGTCTACGACCGACCGTTCCAATGGGGTTCCAAGCGTACTGGCCCGGACTTGGCTCGCGTGGGCGGACGCTACTCCGACCTGTGGCATGAAACGCATCTCAACAATCCCCGGGATGTCGTCCCGGAATCCAACATGCCGGCCTACCCGTGGCTGTCGAAGCGAACGGTCGACGGCGAATCCGTCGCACGTCGAATGAAGGCGCAAGCGACCTTGGGAGCCCCCTACACGGAAGCAGACTTAAACGGAGCCGCCGCCGCGGTTGAGGGCAAAACGGAAATGGAGGCGTTGATCGCGTATCTCCAAGGGTTGGGCACCGCAGTGACCAAGCGGAGGTAGATGTGAACATCGGCAACCTGATCGGTTTGGTGACCTTGGTACTCATGGTGTTGTTCATCGGCATTGTGGTTTGGGCTTACAGCAAGCGGCGCCGCGAGGATTTTGACGCCGCTGCCCGGCTACCACTGGATGACGACACGGAATACGAAAAACGAACTCCGCCAGAGGCTTCGGAAAAATGAATAGTTTTTGGAGTGCATTCATCATCGTCCTGACCCTAGCGAACATTCTCGCCTGCTGGTGGTTGATTCGCTGGACCTCGAAACGCGAGCCGGGCGAAACGGCCGAAACGTCCACCACCGGACACGTGTGGGATGGGGACTTGACCGAATACAACAACCCCTTACCGCGCTGGTGGCTCTATATGTTCCACCTCAGTATCGTGTTCGGTTTAGCGTATTTGGTCTTTTACCCGGGACTCGGTCATTTCTCCGGCCTGCTGGGTTGGACCCAGGTCACCGCATATGAACGGGAGTTGGCGGCGGCGGAAGATCGTTATGGCCCGCTCTATGCCCAGTACGGGGCGACGGAGATCACGGCCCTAGCCCAGAACGACGATGCCATGGGTACCGCGTCACGTTTGTTTGCCAACAACTGTGCGGTTTGTCATGGTTCGGACGCTCGCGGCGCTCCGGGTTTCCCCAATCTCACAGACGACGCCTGGCTCTACGGCAGTGATCCGGCCGCGATCAAAACCAGCATTTTGAATGGACGTAGCGGAGTCATGCCGGCGCTTGGTGCCGGGCTGGGAGAAGACGGTACTCGCCAAGTGGCCAATTACGTCATGTCACTATCGGGCAACGCACCGGATCCGGAATCCGTGGCGGCCGGTCGAGACAAGTACATGATGTTCTGCGTCGCCTGCCATGGACCGGAAGCGAAAGGAAATCCAATGCTCGGCGCACCGAATCTCACGGACGACGCGTGGCTTTACGGAAGCTCATTGGCTGCCATCATTGAAACCATCAACAGCGGCCGAAACGGCATCATGCCCGCCCATAAGGACCTGTTAGGCGAGGACCGGAGCCATCTGTTGGCCGCTTATGTTTATAAGCTATCGGGCGGCGCAACCGCTGCCGGCACGGAATAGTACGCTGTGAGAAACCCGGAAAGTAACAGCATCGAAATGGGCCCGATCGCTCGGGCCCTGGCAGCCGTTTTGTGGCCAGCCTTTATGACTTCGGTGATCGCAACAGCGGTATTTTTCGCCAACGTCGATCCCGAGACTTTGCGCCTGGCTACCTTTCCGGAGTGGGAGATCAGCCAAGAGCTCGGCTACACCCTGGGATTTTTCATGTTCTGGGCAGTCACCACCCTTTCGAGTTTTCTCACGCTGGTATTGGTTCAACGCGGCTCTAACAACCGGACATCGCGAAGTTCGGAGCGAGGGCAGTCATGAAAGTCACCCCGTTGAAGACAAAGGCGACTGAATCTTCCGACAGCGGACAATCGATGTATGCCGCTCGGGAGAAAATCTACCCCCGCGAAGTCAGCGGACTGTTTCAGAATCTGCGCAAGCTCGCGGTGATTGTGGTGCTTGGCGCGTTCTATACCCTTTGCTGGATTCCGTGGGGCGACCGCCAGGCGATGTTATTCGATCTGCCCGCCCGGCGATTTCATATTTTCTGGTTTACGTTCTATCCGCAGGACTTCTTCTATCTCGCAGCGCTGCTGGTACTGGCGGCCGTGGCCCTATTGTTTTTCACCTCACTGGCGGGTCGTCTATGGTGCGGTTATACCTGTCCGCAAACCATGTGGACGGAAATTTTTCTTTGGATGGAACGCTGGACCGAAGGACCTCGCGCCAAGCGTATCAAACTGGATAAAGGGCCGTGGACCCGCGAGAAGATTGTTCGTAAAACCAGCAAGCAATTCCTCTGGATTACCTTTTCCCTGTGGACCGGC
Source organism: Pseudomonadota bacterium (assembly GCA_034189865.1). NCBI lineage: Bacteria > Pseudomonadati > Pseudomonadota > Pseudomonadota bacterium. The sequence goes on from JAXHTV010000002.1 coordinate 108,942, forward strand.
TTCACGTTCGTGGGGTACTTCACCCCAGTGACAGAGCTGTGGCACAAGCTGCTGATGCTCAACATGGGTCCGTGGGAAACGTTCTGGGTGATTTTTTACGGCTTTGCCACCTACGGAAATGCAGGCTTCATGCGCGAGCAGGTCTGTATGTATATGTGCCCATACGCGCGGTTCCAAAGCGCGATGTTCGACCGTGACACGTTGGTGATCTCCTACGACCAGGATCGCGGTGAGCCGCGCGGCAGCCGGCGGCGTGGATCGGATCCCCAATCGCAAGGCTTGGGCGACTGTATCGACTGTACCTTGTGTGTTCAGGTCTGCCCCACCGGCATCGATATCCGTGACGGCTTGCAGTACGAGTGTATTGGCTGCGCGTCCTGCATCGATGTTTGCGACCAAGTGATGGACCGGATGGGATATCCCAGGGGGCTGGTACGCTACACCACGGAAAACGCCGTCGACGGCAAACCGACGCGGATCATTCGTCCACGCACCGTACTATACGGGTTGATTCTCGCACTGGGATTGGGAGCAACCACTTACTCCATCCTCAACCGGCCGACCGTGTCCATGGACGTGATTCGTGATCGCAACACCTTGTATCGGGTCGTGGATGCCGGCTGGATCGAGAACGGCTATTTGCTCAAAGTGAATAACCGAACCGATGCGGACCACACCTACCAGCTGAGCGCTTCAGGCATCGAAGGCATCTTGGCGGAGACCGATCCGCCGATCATCACGATCCGGGCAGGAGCCGTCGAACCGGTACCGGCACGGGTCCGTGTGCCGCCGGGAACCGTCGAAGGTCCGGCGAATATCGTGCTAACGTTGGAAAGCATCGATGCCGAGAACACCGCGATCAACGAAACCACCCGATTCATTGCGCCGGTAAACTAAGCCTCATGTCCATACAGCAGAAATCCAATGAAGACATCCAACCGTGGTATCGACAGTTCTGGCCATGGTTCATCATGACGCCCCCGGCCATCGCCGTGGTCGCCGGTCTGACAACCGTCTATATCGCCGCAAAGGACCCCGATGCTCTGGTGATGGACCGCTACGCAAAAGTCGGGTTGGCGGTGGAGCGCAATCTAGCGCAGGAACAATCAGCTCGAGAACGGGGTATCAACGCCCAACTTGTTCTGAATCGATCCGATGGCCACATCAGTGCACGCATCACCGGCGAGGCACCGCCACCCGACCAACTGCGCGTCTATTTCAGTCATCCGACACTGGCCGAGCGAGACATCGATTTGCTGCTTGATCGCGACTCGCGTGGGATCTATACCGCCAGCACCGGCCAAGACTTGGCGGGACGTTGGTACGTTCGCCTCGGTGTTCCCGATGGGCAATGGCGCCTGGACGGAGAACTGCAGGCGGAAGCGAATCAGCTCTCGCTGACCGCCGGTAATCCTTAGATGGCGGCAAGCCAACCCTGCTTTCACTGTGGCGAGCCGATCCCGAAAGGGTCGCAGTTGACGATTACCGTATCTGGCGCCGATCAACCGGTGTGCTGCGCCGGTTGCCAAGCCGTAGCCCGGCTCATTGCGGATGCCGGACTCGATAACTACTACCGTTACCGCGAAGGCTTCGCCGAAGTACCCGATACCAACCAAACCGATTGCGATTGGAGTGCATTCGACCGGGATGAGGCACGCCGTGATTTCGTCACCGACCTGGGCGGGAATCAAAAAGAAGCCTGTCTTCTGATCGAAGGCTTACGCTGTGCCGCCTGCGGCTGGCTGATCGAGAACGCGCTCAACAAACAACCGGGAATCGTCAGCTGTCAGGTCAATCCGGCCTCCGGACGGGCCCTCGTCCGCTGGGACAATGGCACCGTCGCATTGAGTCAGGTGTTGCGACGCATCGCCGCTCTGGGGTATCGCCCCCAACCGGAGCAAGCCGATGCCGCCGACAGCCTGATCATCCGTGAACGCCGCGCGGCCCTCACACGACTTGCCGTGGCGGGTCTGGGCATGATGCAAGTGATGATGTACGCCACCGGCCTATACGCCGGCGCTTATCAGGGAATTGCGGCAGAGCACGAGCAGTTTCTTCGGTTGGTGAGCCTGCTGTTTGCCACGCCCGTCGTGTTCTTCGCAGGCGCACCGTTTTTTCGCAGCGCCTGGCGCGGCTTGAAAGCCCGCAGGCCGGGTATGGACGTCCCTGTTACCCTGGCGATCGCCACCGCATATGGAGCCAGCGTGTGGTCCACACTGATCGGCGGCGGGGAAGTCTATTTCGAATCGGTCACGATGTTCATTTTCTTCCTCACCGTGGCGCGCTATTTGGAGATGGCCGCGCGCCACCGTGCCCGCTTCACCACCCACAGTTTGGTCACGCTATTGCCGTCCACGTGTCTGCGCTTGGAGAAAAATCGACCGCAGAGTGTCCTCTGTAGCGAGTTGACTGTCGGTGATACCGTGATCGTCCCCCGCGGCGCACCCATACCGGCCGACGGAACGGTACTGGACGAGACCGCCTATGTAGACGAGTCGATTCTCACCGGCGAATCCTCACCGCAACGAAAATCCATCGGCGATGCCCTGTTGGCGGGCAGCTTGAACGCCGGTGAGACGCTCCACCTCAAGGTGGCTAGGATTGGCGCCGAAACCACGGTTTCCCACATCGTCAGATTGCTGCAACGTGCCCAGGCCGAACGACCCCAGATCGCGGTCATGGCCGACCGTATCGCAACGTACTTCGTCACCGGCGTGCTGATTGCAGCGGGGCTGGTGGGTTTGGGGTGGTGGCAATTCGCCCCGGAACGGACATTCGAAGTCGTCCTGGCCGTGCTGGTCGTCACCTGCCCATGCGCCCTATCACTCGCCACGCCAGCAGCGTTGGTCGCGGGAACGGCCCGACTACTTTCCCAGGGCGTTCTCACCTTGCGAACGGAAACGCTGGAAATCCTCGCCAAAGCAGACCGCATTGTCATGGATAAAACAGGCACGCTGACCGAAGGCCAAATACGGATCCGCCGCGTCATGCCCTTGGGTGGACTCACCGAACAGCACGCGCTGGCAATCGCTGCGGCTTTGGAATCCGGTAACGAACATCCCGTCGCGCGCGCCTTCGCCGAGATTGAAATCCGACCGACGGTTGAGAAGCTTCGCGCCCATCCCTCCCGCGGGATCGAGGGGGAAATCGAAGACAAGCGATGGCGAATCGGAACGCCCGATTTCGTTGCCGAATTGCGCAACGGAGAGCCGCTCTCGCCACCGTGTGATGCCGACCAGGCTTGGATTGTTCTGATGGATCGAACGGGCAATGGCGCTTGGTTTCAATTGGGTGATCCAATCCGACCGGAAGCCTTCGAGACGATCCATGTCTTAAGAGCGCTCGGGTTGGAAATCGAGATCGCCAGCGGCGATCGCACCGCGACGGTCGCCGCGGTGGCGGATAAACTGGGCATCGAGCGCTACGCCGGCGGCCTGTCCCCGGACGAGAAGCTGAACCGGCTGCGTCAATTGCAAGCGAATGGACATCGTGTCATTACCGTGGGTGACGGCGTTAACGACGCCCCGTTTCTCTCCGGTGCTGATGCCTCGGTGGCCATGGGCAGCGGCAGCGCATTGACGCAAAAACAAGCCGACCTGGTTTTACTTCGCAATCAGCTCTCCACCCTGACCGACACGATCGTGATCGCTCGCGGTTTGAGGCGGACAATTGCCCAAAATCTGATGTGGGCCCTGGCCTACAACCTCGTTGCATTGCCGTTGGCCGCGGCGGGCCTTCTCGCCCCCTGGATGGCTGCACTCGGGATGTCTATCAGCTCTTTGGTCGTGGTCGGTAACGCCCAGCGTCTGGGCCGCTCGTCGGCCAGCATCGCACCCAAAGCGGTATCAGGGATGACGCCCGAAATTGCCGGTCAGATCCCCGGATGAACATTATCTTCGTGCTGATCCCCTTGAGTGCCGTGCTGGTGCTGGTGGCGATTGCGGCATTTTTCTGGGCGGTTCGTAGCGGCCAGTTTGACGATCTCGACAGCCCGGCTTATCGCATTTTGCTCGATGACGAGTCCACGCCAGATGAGGACTCGAATAGCGAAAATCGCACGGCCGACGACCGGAAACCATGACAGCCGTCACGACCGGGGTTTTCGCCGCGCTCGCCGCAGGACTGCTGGGCAGCGCCCACTGCGTAGGCATGTGCGGTGGCATTGCCGTGAGCGTGGGCGCCAGCGGTCAAAACCACTCCTCCGGCGACTTGATGCGAGTAACCCGCGTATTGGTCTTCAATCTGGGGCGCATCGGAAGCTACACGCTGATCGGCGCCCTGGTTGGTGGTCTCGGGGGTTGGTTCGGACACACGTTGAATATTCCGGCCTGGACGGGCTGGTTGCGCATCGCCTTGGGGTGCATGTTATTGGTCATCGGCGCCCATATTGCCTTCAACTGGAGCGGTCCACGCCGGATCGAAGTGGCAGGCGCCGGATTGTGGCGAGTCATCGCCCCACAGACAAGACGGCTGTTACCTCGGCGGGATATCGGTTCCGGCTTTCTGTTGGGAATGCTCTGGGGTTGGCTGCCCTGTGGGCTGGTTTACACCTTGTTGGTCACTGCCGCGGTATCGGGAGACGCGTTATCGGGCGCTGCCATCATGGCGGCGTTCGGGCTCGGCACACTGCCGGCCATGGTTCTGATGGGCGCCATGGCAGCGCAGCTGCGGCGCTTGGCCAAGCAGGTGATGCTCAGACGAATCGCTGGGATGGCGGTGATGGCCGGTGGAATCTGGACGCTGGCCGTCCCCATCGCAACGATGTCAGAAGGACACGGTAGGCATCATGCTCTACCCGAGATGCCATCAAGCCCGTTGGCAAGCGTCTCGATCCGTTTCGATATCGGCCAAGCCTTTCAAGCGATGCATATCCAATACGTTAACGCTGCGCCCTTCGATGTGGATCAGGCCATCCGCCTGAAAGCGGGCGAACATTCGACTCACGGTTTCCACCGCCAGGCCCAGATAATTGGCGATATCGCCTCGGGACATGCTGAGGTTGAATTCAGTGGCGGACAGGCCCCGAAGTTGGAAGCGACCGGAAAGACTCAACAACAGCGAGGCGAGTCGCTCTTCAGCGCTTTTCTTGCCCAACAAAAGCAGCAATTGCTGGTCTTGAATGATCTCCCGAGAGAGCAACCGCATCAACTGACGCCGCAAACCCGGAATCTCATCACACAGCTCATCGAGCCGATCAAACGGCAACTCACAAACGCTGGTGGCTTCCAGCGCAGTGACCGTGCAATCGTGAACCTCATCGGCAATGGCATCCAGGCCAACCAGTTCGCCGGGAAAATGAAACCCCGTGATCTGTTCCGCGCCGTCGGGTCCGACGGTGTGGCTTTTAACCGAACCGGTCCGAATGGCGTAAATCGCTTTCAGAGATTCCCCCTGATGAAACAAGGTATGCCCTCTGGAAAACGGTCGTTTTCGCTCGACAATATCTTCCAGTCGAGCCATCTCTTCTTGATTGATACCGTAGGGAAGGCAAAGTTCACGAAGGCTGCAGTTACCACAGGCGCGCTTGATGTCCTGTAACCGAAGTACCGTGCTCATGGATCTCAAACCTCGGAGTATGGAACGGGCAGTTTCGGCTCGAATCTGTGCCGTAGGATAAAATGGAAAAGATGGCCAAAAAGCCCTCGTTGCCGGACGCTTTTATCAACGACCATCACCCGCAAATCAATCAAACGCGCGATGAAACGATGCATTCAGTGCCCTTGCCGAATCAATCGCGTCCCACATCACTGGGTACCTGTCCCGGCCCTACCGGCCACAAACAAGTGAGAACAGGCACTTACCGGAAACATTCATTGTCTGCTTCAATGTGGATAATGAATCGGGTTACGCTCGCCGTGTATCCGTGGTGGAGCCATGCCTAATTTGCGTAATCCAGAAGTGCCTAAATTACGGCGCTCTTTAGACTCGGTCAACCCTCAATCCACGACCAACGGAACCCATAAGGATGATCACCACCATTGCCTTGGCCGAATCCGACGTCGACATTCTGGCATGCCATCCCGTCATGCACGAACTGCGACCAGCCATCACCCGGGACGAATTCCTGGTACGCGTACGTCGTCAGCAAACGTCCGGCTATCACCTGGCCTTTGTGGGTCTGCAAGGCGATCCGGTCGCCGTCGCCGGTTTTCGCATCGGCGAAAACCTGGCATGGGGCCGCTTTCTCTATGTGGACGACCTGGTCACCCGCAGTCATAACCGGTCTCAGGGACACGGTCGATCCTTACTCAATTGGCTGGCTCAATTCGGCCTGGACGCCGGTTGTGAGCAGATGCACTTGGATTCGGGTCTTCAACGCGTAGACGCTCACCGCTTCTACGAGCGGGAAGCGATGCCGGCGACCGGCTATCATTTCGCCAAAACGCTGGCGCATCATCAGCCCGACTAAGCCTTTTCGTTACCCCGTTGACGCGCACCGCTAAAGCTCGCCTCCGACTTGAACGTTCGGCCGTCGATGCAGAGATTCAATGAAAATCGCGTGAGGTCACCGTGAACTCACCCAACCAGGGTGTGAGATCTTCAAGCTCACCGGCAATCACATGAATCACCTCGCCTTCGCGCTGGACATTGCCTTTGACCAGCAATAAGCCAGCCCGCAAGGCAATGGCGCGCTGGCGTTCCATGACCGATGGATAGACAACCAGATTCACCTGACCGGTTTCGTCTTCCAGCGTCATAAAAACGACCCCGCTGGCGCTACCCGGCCGCTGCCGATTGATCACCAGGCCGGCCACACGGACAAAGCGGTCCGACGAAAGCTGCCTGAGGTCCACCGCCGTCGTCACTCGCCGACGGGCCAGACGGGGCCTCAACAAGCCGATGGGGTGTTCCCGCAACGTGAGACCGACCGAGGCGTAGTCGGCATAGACCTCATCGCGCGTCGTCGGCACCGGCAAATCGACCGCCGTATCGGCGAACTCGGTCTGATCGGTGAGTAAAGGTGTTTCCGGTACAACCCCCGTGGCCTGCCAACGGGCTTGATGGCGATCGCCTGCCAAACTGCTTAAGGCGTCTGCCGCCGCCAGGGCCTCCAGATCGCGGCGATTCAAACCCGCCCGGTGGACCAATTCGGAAACGCGGGTGAACGCATCCTGGTCACGGGCCGCAAGGAGTTTTTTCGCACCGGTTTTGGATAACCCGTTAACCTGCGAAAAACCCAGCCGCATCGCCACCTCTGAAGACTCTTGCGCACTCTCCAAGGTGGTCTCCCAGTCGCTGTTCAATACATCCACCGGCCTGACCGCCACACCATGGCGCCGGGCATCTTGCACCAACTGGGCCGGCGCATAAAACCCCATGGGCTGACTGTTGAGTAATGCCGCACAAAAGGCCGCCGGATAGTAGTGTTTCAACCACGCCGAGGCATAGACCAGCAAAGCAAAGCTGGCGGAATGAGACTCGGGAAAACCATACTCCCCGAAACCTTTGATCTGATTGTAAATCTGTTCCGCAAAGCTCGCCTCGTAACCGCGGTCGGTCATACCCCGAATCAGTTTGTCGCGAAATGGCTCCAAGCCGCCCTTACGGTGCCACGCCGCCATGGACCGCCTCAGTTGGTCGGCCTCGCCAGGAGTGAAACCCGCCGCCACCACGGCAAGCTGCATGACCTGCTCCTGAAATATGGGCACGCCCAAGGTGCGGCCCAGTACACGCTCGACACGCGGATCGGGATAGTGGGGAATCTCCGCCTCGCCGGCTCGGCGGGCGAGATAAGGATGCACCATGCCGCCCTGGATGGGACCGGGTCTGACGATGGCGACCTCAATGACCAAGTCGTAGAAACATTTGGGTTTTAAGCGCGGCAACATGGCCATCTGGGCCCGCGATTCCACTTGAAAAACCCCCACCGAATCGCCGCGCTGCAACATGCGGTAAACCGCCGGATCTTCCGGCGGCAACGTGTGCAAGGTCAGCTGGCGACCATATGTCGAGTCCAGTAGCTCGAAGCAACGCCGAATGACGCTCAGCATACCCAACGCGAGCACATCGATTTTCAGAATGCCCAAGGCATCCAGATCGTCTTTGTCCCACTGAATCACCGTTCGGTCCGTCATGGCGGCGTTTTCGATCGGCACCAGAGAATCGAGCCGATCATCCGAGATCACAAAGCCGCCCACGTGCTGCGACAAATGGCGAGGAAAACCGATCAGGGTATTCACCAATCCCATGAGCTGTCGCATGATGCGGCTGTCGGGATCAAAGCCCGCCTCGCGAATGCGCTCCGGGGAAACCTGCCGACCGTCCCACCACTGCATGGCCTTGGCCAGGGCATCCAACTGAGCGGGCGCCAGCCCCAGCGCCTTGCCCACATCCCGCAACGCACTTCGAGGCCGATAGGTGATCACCGTCGCCGCCAACGCGGCGCGCTGGCGCCCATATTTGGCATAGATGTACTGAATCACCTCTTCACGGCGGTCGTGCTCAAAATCCACGTCGATATCGGGCGGCTCGTTTCGCTCGCGCGACATGAATCGTTCGAACAGAAGATTGGATCGGGCCGGATCGACGGCCGTGATACCCAGGCAGTAACAAACCGCGGAGTTCGCAGCCGATCCGCGCCCCTGGCAGAGAATCCCCTGCTGCCGGGCGAAACGAACCAGATCGTAAACGGTCAAAAAATACGGCTCGTAGCCCAGCTCGCCAATCAGGCCCAGCTCTTGCTCGAGCTGAACGCTGACCTCGGCCGGTGTGCCATCGGGCCAATGCGTCCGTTGACCGGCGCGCACCAATTTCCGGAGATAAGCGGTGGGTGTTAGTCCCTCCGGAGCAATCTCGCGTGGGTAGCTGTATCGCAATTCGTCGAGGGAGAACTGGCAACGCTCGGCGATACGAACGGTCTCCGCGAGCATCCCCTGCGGATACAATTCGGCCAGCCTGTCCTTCGCTCGCAGATGCCGCTCGGCATTGGGGTCCAAAGCCGCGCCCAACTCGCCCACCGGACGATTCAGCCGGATGGCGGTCAGTGTATCCTGCAACGCCCGCCGGTCGGCATCATGCATATTTACCCCACCCCCCGCCACCAGGGGGAGCTCGTGGAATTCGGCCAGCCGCCGAGCGCGGGCCAGCACGGTCAAATCGTCCCCTGCCTGATGCAACTCCACGGCCAACCAGCCGCGCCCAGGAAAGGTTTGTGCAAACCATTGGGCCGTGCTTGCCGAGGGCATATCGCCCGCTATCCAGAGCGCCAGGCAATCATCAACCCGTCCTGGGAGATCGGTCCGGTCCAGTCGATAAGTACCCTTTTCCGCTTGCCGGCGTGCGTGGCTGATGAGCCGGGACAGTTGGTGATAGCCATCGACACAGCTAGCCAACAGCACGAGACGAATACCGTCGATGAGACGGAACTCGCTGCCGACCAGCAACCGAATGGGATGATCTTTGGCCGCCACATGGGCCCGCACGACGCCCGCCAGGGAACACTCATCGGTGATGGCCAAGGCGCGATAGCCCAACTCGGCGGCACGCGCGATCAGCTCTTCAGGGTGCGACGCGCCCCGCAAGAAGGTGAAGTTGGAAATGCAGTGGAGTTCGGCGTAGTCCATGGTTAAACATAAACAGGGCCATACGCCAAGAAGCCGCGGTTCACCCGGAGATCCAAACCGTCTGGTAGGGCTGGAGCGTGCAACTCGCCGAGATATCGATGGGCGCCCCCCGGATCAATTCATACCAGGCGCGGGATCGATCGGCCTTCCGATGATCCGTCAAGGAAAAACTCTGCACTTGATCGGTCACGTTGCTGATGGCGTAGAGTGCATGTCGGCCGTCTACAGACTCCCGTATGACGCCGAATAATCCATGGCCCATACGAAGGGTCTCTTGGCGGGAATCAGGATGAAATGCCGCCTGTTTTCGCCGTATGGATAACAAGCGGCGCAGCTCATCGAAGACCTGGGCATTGGGTGTCATGCCATTGGCGAGCAGCGCATTGAGGGTCTCACTTTCCCATTTATGCCGATTGATGGAGCGGGTGCGACCGGTTTTGTCCACCAGATCACGGTCGTTGGGGGTCGCGGTCAGGCTGTGAATGTAGAGCGCGGGAATGCCTTGAAGCGCAAACATGATGGTCTGACAGCAGACGAATCGCTGAACTTGCCAGGCGTCGCGTCCATGACGGGTGCCGGATAAGGCATCAAACAGAGAGATGTTGATTTCGTAGGGGCTTTCAGTGCCATCTCCGTTACTGCGCATGGTCACGAAACCGCCGTAACGGTGCATCGAAGCCACCAGCTCTTTTAGATCTTCTGGCGGCAACAGACCTTCGGTGGGACGCAAACCGATCCCGTCATGGGATGCCACAAAGTTCATATAGGTACACCCTTTCGGCGGACGTGGCATGTCCGCCGACCAGTCCGTCAGGTACTGGGAGGTCCCATTGTGCATGGCGTGGAGCAACAACGGTGGCAGCGTAAACTGATAAACCATGTGCGCTTCATCGCTGTGACCGAAATAGCTGAGATTCTCGCCGTTCGGCACATTAGTTTCGGTCAACAGCACCACATGCGGTGCGGTGACTTCCAGAATATCGCGCAGCAGTTTGACCACTTCATGGGTTTCTCGCAGATGAATGCATCGAGTGCCCACCGTTTTCCATAAAAAGGCCACGGCATCCAGGCGAATAAAACGGGCGCCCATCCGAACATACATCAGCAGGATTTCGACAAAAGCCAGCAACACATCGGGATTGGAAAAATTGAGGTCGATCTGATCTTCGCTGAATGTGGCCCACAAGTATTTCACGCCATGACGCGTGTGCACGGGTGTCAGCAAAGGATGATTACGGGGACGAACCACCATCGACACATCGGTGTCCGGCGGCAGTTCAATGAAAAAATCCCGTCCCGGCAACTCGTCGCGAAGGTAATCCACGAACCAAGGATGCTCACGGGAGACGTGGTTGATGACCAGATCCATCATCAGCCCGAAATCCTGGGACAAATTCTCAATATCGTCCCAATCCCCCAACTCCGAATTCACTGCCTGGTAATCCACCACAGCGAAGCCGTCATCGGAGCTGTATGGAAAAAACGGCAGGATATGCACGCAATTGATCACATCGCTCAAGTTTTTCCGAACAAATTCGTGCAAAGTATGCAGCGGCGTCTCATCGGGTGATCGAATACTGTCGCCGTAGCAAATCAGAATCGCATCTCGCTCCGACCACTTCGGCTTTTCTTCATGCTTGGACGCAATGCCCTGCTCAACCAACAAGGGGACCAGACGACCGAACACTTCAGGCGACCGTTGCGGACCATACAGCACGGACAGGCGGGAACCCGCCCGCTCGATGAACCAACGCGGAAGCAGATCGAGATTTTTCATAGACTAGCCCACTGGGTTGGTCGCCGATGAAATACGGCACAGCGTGCTGTCATATTACCATCATCGGACGACCCGCCCATGAGGGCCTGGTCCATCGGTCATTTACCCCCGCGACCGGGCATGGCCCTTCAGGAGTGCTAAAGTGGGGTACGGAAAGTAGATAAGCTCATCACGCTCCGACGGGGCACATCATTCGCCACCGCCCGTCCCGGGTGAGCAGATCGAACCGCGGTCTTTTCAAAAAGTTAAGGAGAACACCATGGACTGGCTCGTATTGCTGGCGCACTTTGCCGCCGGGGCTCTGCTCAGCAACAGCATCCCGCATTTGGTCAACGGGATTTCCGGCAACCCGTTTCAAACCCCGTTTGCCTCTCCGCCCGGTGTCGGCGAGTCGTCTCCCTTGGTCAACGTGCTCTGGGGTGGCGCGAATCTTATTCTCGGTTGGTTGCTGTTGTTCGGCGTCGGTGACTTCCAAGCCGGAAACAATCTCGACAGCTACGTGGTCATCGCCGGGGCATTGCTGTTGGCCATCGGCCTGTCGATTCACTTCGGGCGTGTTCGAAACCCAGAGTCGTAAGGCCGTCGGCGCCTTTTGACGTAAATCAATGGGACGATACACGGATCCTTGATACTGAATCGAGTAACTGTGTATCGCACACAGGGGCGAAGCCGCTACCGACCATCGTGATCACACAAACCGATCCGAGCCCACAAACGAAACCGACCGGAACGGTGGTTGCCGTCAACGGCAGCATCGTGGATGTTCATTTTCCCAGCGTCCTTCCGCCGGTGAATCGAGCCCTGCGCGTGGGCCTGCGGGGTCAAATCGTTGTCGAAGTGGCGGTGCACCTGAACGCCACCACCATTCGCGGCATCGCCCTGAATTCGACCCAGGGGTTGGCACGCGGCGAACCCGCCGTCGACACCGGCGATCACCTCACCGTCCCGGTGGGTGATCCATTACTCGGCCGCATGGTCAACGTCTTCGGTGACCCCATTGACCGCGGTGGGCCACTGGCAACCCGTGAGCGTCGCTCCATACACGGTTCGCCCCCTCAACTGGCCGAACAACCCGTCACCGCTGACATTTTCGAAACCGGCATCAAGGCCATCGACCTGCTGGCGCCGCTGGAACGCGGCGGAAAGTCCGGGCTGTTCGGCGGTGCGGGGGTCGGAAAAACGGTGGTGATTACGGAGTTGATTCACAACACGGCGGGACGCTATCACGGCGTCAGCCTGTTTTGCGGCATCGGGGAACGCTGCCGGGAAGCCGAAGAGCTGTTCCGCGAAATGAGCGACGCCGGCGTGTTGCAAGACGCGGTGATGGTGTTCGGACAAATGAACGAAGCGCCCGGCGCGCGCTTTCGGGTCGGTCACGCCGCCTTGACCATAGCCGAGTATTTTCGCGACACTCAAGGACGGGACGTCCTGCTTCTGGTCGATAACATTTTTCGGTTTATCCAGGCCGGCACGGAAGTGTCCGGACTGATGGGCCGCATCCCCTCACAACTGGGTTATCAGCCCACGCTCGCCACCGATCTTGCTGCTTTGGAAGAGCGCATTTGCAATTCGCCCACCGGCGCCATCACCTCCGTACAGGCGGTTTACGTACCGGCCGACGACTTCACCGATCCCGCGGCCACCCACACCTTCGGTCATCTTTCCGCCTTTATCGTGCTCTCGCGCAAGCGAGCCAGTCAGGGCTTTTATCCGGCCGTAGATCCCTTGCAATCCAGCTCGAAAATGTTGAGCCCCAACGTGGTGGGCGAACGCCACTACCGCATCGCCCAAGAAGTCCGACGGGTCCTCGCCGAATACGAGGAACTGAAAGACATCATCGCCATGCTGGGTATCGAGGAGTTGTCCGAACGGGACCGACACACGGTACAACTGGCCCGCCGCCTGGAGAGATTTCTGACCCAACCGTTTTTCACCACCGAACAGTTCACCGGCAAGCCCGGCCGCCTGGTTTCGCGCACGGAGACCGTGGACGGCTGCGAGCGTATCCTTCAAGGCGAGTTCGACGATTTTCCCGAAAAGGCCTTGTACATGATCGGCGCGGTGGACGATGCCCACGCGACGGCGGAGACCTCCTAGACCATGACCATGCAGCTGAGAGTGTTGTTGCCCACGGAGATCTTTTTGGATCAAACCGTGCTGAAGGTGATCGCGGAAGCGGAAAACGGATTGTTTTGCCTAGAACCACGCCATGTGGACTTTGTCACCGTATTGGTGCCGGGTCTTTTGATTTACCACGACGAAAGCAATCAGGAACGGATTGCCGCTGTTGACCACGGTATTTTGGTGAAGGCCGGCGAGGAGGTACTGATCTCCACCCACAACGCTGTATTGGGGGATGATCTGACCACCTTGCGCTCATCGGTCGTGGCGACATTCCGCCAATTGGATGAACACCAGCGCGTCACCCGCAGCGCACTGGCCCGACTGGAAGCCGGCGTGGCGCGTCGTTTTATCGAACTCCAGCATGAAGGGCTGTGACGGTGACCGAACCTCCGCGAGAAGGCGAACACATGAGCCGAGAGGTGGGCCGCAAGGCGGCCCGTCGACTTCGCGCCAAAGAAAATCGCGGGCGCGGCGTTTTGTTCGGCCTGGGCATGTTCGGCTTGGTAGGCTGGTCCATTGCGGTACCAACCGTGCTCGGCATCGCCCTGGGCAACTGGATCGACCACCGTTGGCCGGGGGAGATATCGTGGACGCTGACGCTGCTGTTTATCGGACTGATCCTGGGATGCATCAACGCCTGGCGTTGGGTCAAACAGGAAAGTCGCGGTGCCAACCCGTCTTGAATTTGGGAGCGATGCCTTGGACCTCATGACATCCGGCCGACTGATCGCATCCTTCTTAGGCGGTATGGGTTTGGGTCTGTTGTATTTTGGCGGCCTGTGGTGGACCGTGCGTCGCCTGCCGACGCGTGCGCATCCCGTAGCTTGGTTGTTCGGGAGTTTTTTGCTCCGCACCGTCGCGGTACTCGCCGGTTTGTATGTCCTCTCGGCAGGAGAGGTATTGCCGTTGACCGTCAGCTTGGCGGGAATGGTGCTGTTGCGCCTGTTGCTCACACGGCACATCGCGGCGATCCGTGATACCGGCCCGATGTCTACGCCGCCGACTGCCGGGTCGACGAGGAGCCGCTGAGATGCGTATCAGTCCGGATGAACTCGTTTTCTGGCAGTGGGATGCCATCACCGTCAACGCGACCTTGGTCTTTACCTGGATCGTGATGGTCATACTGGCGGGTGGGTCCGCCCTGCTCACCCGCCATCTGCGAGTGGAGCCACCGTTATCTCGCTGGCAAAATCTGTTGGAGGTTGTGGTCAGCGGAATGCGAAATCAGATCCGCGATGTAAGCCGGCAGGAACCCGGACCATTCCTGCCTTTCGTGGGCACCCTGTTTTTGTTCATCGCCAGCTCCAACCTACTGGCCATCGTCCCCGGCTTCATTGCCCCCACCGGGTCCCTCTCGACGACGGTCGCATTGGCGCTGTGCGTGTTTGTCGCCGTGCCAGGTTACGGCGTCGTTCGGCGCGGGGTGTTCGGCTATTTGCGCCAATACATTCAGCCGACGCCGTTCATGTTGCCCTTCAACATCATCGGCGAGCTCTCACGGACACTGGCACTGGCTGTTCGCCTCTATGGCAACATGATGAGCGGTACCGTTATCGTCGGTATCCTGCTGGGCCTCACCCCGCTGGTATTCCCGGTGGTGATGCAAGCGTTCGGCATGCTCACGGGGCTGATTCAAGCCTATATCTTTGCCGTTCTGGCTATGGTCTACATCGCCTCGGCGAGTACCGCGCAGCGCCAGCCATTGCAACCCAATAATGCTGAACCGCCAACATCCCATCCCCCTAAGCACACAGGAGAGAAACCCTATGACTGACCTCGGTTTGATCGGGATGATTTCGATCATCACCGCCGGTCTGACCATCGCAATCGGTGCCATCGCACCGGCGCTGGGGGAAGGCCGGGCAGTCGCCCAGGCCCTGGCTTCGATCGCCCAACAGCCGGACGAATCCGACACCATCACCCGCACCTTGTTCGTGGGTTTGGCCATGATCGAGTCCACGGCCATCTACTGCTTTGTGGTGACCATGATTCTGATCTTTGCCAACCCGTTCTGGAACCACTTCCTCGGCGGGGGCTGAGTCCATGCAGATCGATTGGTTTACCGTGGGCGCCCAGGTAGTGAATTTTCTGATTCTGGTCTACCTGCTGAAGCGGTTTTTGTACGGACCGATCATCCACGCCATGGCGCAACGCGAACAGACCATCGCCGATCGGCTGGAAGACGCCAAACGCCAGAGCCAAAATGCCCTTGCTGCCGAGCGGGAATACCAAGCGCGTACGCAGGATCTGGAGCAAACGCGCAGCCGCTATCTGGGCGAAGCGCGAGATGAGGCCGAGAAAGCGCGCGAGACTCTCATCGAACAGGCCAGGTCGGACGTCGACCAACTTCGGCAACGCTGGAAACAACAACTGAGCCATGAACGCTTGGCGTTTTTTCGCGAAGTGCGTCAAACCGTGGGCCGCCAATCCTGCGCGATCGCCCGGCGAACGATCGCCGAACTGGCAGACACCGACTTGCAATCGGGCGCCGTACGTATGTTTTGCCACCGTCTGAATGATCTTGAGCCCGCGGAGCGCAACGCCGTGGCCGCTGCGATGCAAGCCACGCCACCGACCGTAGAGACCGCCCTGCCCCTCGCCGAGGCGGATCGCCGGGATCTCGCTGCGGCGTTGGCAACGCTCTCGACCGATGGTCCTTCCCCCCGCTTTGAAGTCAACCCGGATCTGATTTGCGGCATTGCACTGATGATGCCGGGCAAAAAGCTGACCTGGAGTGCGGCCGACTATGTCGATGAATTGGAACGCGAACTGACCGCCGTGCTCGGATCTCATCTCGACGGAAGTCAGGATGAGATAGCATCCGCATGAAAGAAACCGAAGCCGTCCTGAAAGATACCGAACGCCAACTGGAAGCGACGTTGGCGCAACACCAGGCGCGGTTGAATCCCGTGGAAACCGGATGTGTCACCTACGTGGGCCAGGGGGTGGCATTGGTCGAGGGGCTCCCCAGCGTGGGCTCACAGGAATTGGTTCGTTTCGCCAACGGCGACGAAGGCGTGGCCATGTCGCTGGATCCCGGACAGGTCGGGGTGGTGTTGCTAAGCCGCGGCGACGAAGTCCGAGCCGGCACCGAGGTCACCCGTACCGGGCGGGTGGTTGACGTACCGGTGGGCGCGCCGCTACTCGGCCGGGTGATCGACGCCACGGGGCGGGTTCTGGATAGGGGGCCACCCCTGCCGGAACTGGAACGTTGGCCGATCGAGCGCGACGCGCCCGCGATTCTGGACCGGGCCCCGGTCACCGAACCTCTGGCCACCGGTTTCAAGGTCATTGACGCACTGATTCCCGTCGGTCACGGCCAGCGCGAACTGATCTTGGGTGATCGCCAAACCGGCAAAACCACCGTGGCACTGGATACCGTGATCAACCAAAAAGACCAAGAGGTGATCTGCATCTGGTGCGCTATCGGTCAGCGAACCGCCGCCGTCGCCCACGTGGTCGAGACCCTACGCCAACACCATGCCTTGGCCTATACCGTGGTCATGGTGGCGGCCGGCGAAGATCCCCCGGGATTGCAATACATCACCCCCTACGCGGCCACCAGTCTTGCCGAGTACTTCATGCAAGACGGTCGACGGGTGCTAATCGTCTACGACGACCTGACCCGCCATGCCCGCGCGTATCGGGAACTGTGCCTGCTATTGCGGCGCCCCCCCGGACGTGAGGCCTACCCCGGCGATATTTTTTATATTCATTCCCGGCTGCTGGAGCGTTCGACCCATTTGCGCCAGGAACTGGGCGGCGGCTCGCTCACGGCGCTACCCATCGTCGAGACCGAGGCGCAGAACCTCGCGGCCTATATCCCCACCAATCTGATTTCCATCACAGACGGCCAAATCTATCTCTCCCCCGAGCTGTTTCATCGAGGCATTCTACCGGCGATCGACGTCGGCAAATCGGTCTCACGCGTGGGCGGTAAGGCCCAACTCCCCGCCTATCGGGCGGTGGCCGGCGATTTGCGTTTGTCCTACGCCCAGTTCGAAGAATTGGAGGCCTTCGCCCGTTTCGGCACCCGCCTCGATGACGCCACCCGCCAAGCCTTGGAACGCGGGCGACGGGTACGAGAGACTTTGAAACAGGCGGAACACGTCCCACTGACCGTCGCAGAACAAATCGTCATTTTGTTGGCTCTGAACGCGGGCTTGTTCGATGCCATGCCAGTGGAACAACTGGCCGATGCGCAGCAGCGCCTATGTGACGCTTTTCGCACCCAATTGCCGGAGCTTCTTCATCGCTTGGCACGGGGCGAGAAACTGGAAGAAAAAGACCGCGAATACATCCTGGAAACCACGCGTGGTTTGCTGACACCGGAATAAGCGCCATCGGCTATGGAAACCCTTGACCTGCTCCGCCGCCAGATCGATACCACAGAAGATCTGCAAACCATCGTGCGGACGATGAAAGCCCTCTCGGCCGTCAGTGTCCGTCAGTACGAGCGTGCACAAACGGCGCTGGCCGAGTACAACCGCACCGTGGCATTGGGCTTGTATGCCCTGCTCAAAGAGCCGGCACCACCCACCGGAGGGACACGGCGGCAAGAACCAAGCCGTGCCGGCTGGGTGGTAATGGGCTCCGATCACGGTCTATGCGGCCGTTTCAATGAAGACCTGTGCCATGAAGTGGCGACAGATATTCAGCAACACCGCAAGACCGGAGGCACAGCTCGGCTGTTGGTCGTCGGCGATCGCGCCGGCGCGCATCTGGAAGCGTTGGGATACCCGCCGGAGACCATCCTCATGACCCCCTCAGCCGCCAGCGCCATCACCACGACAGTGACGGAGCTGTTGATTCAGCTCGATCAGTGGCAACAAGCGGCGAAGCTCGATACGGTTTGGCTGTTTCACAATCGACGCACAGCCAGCTCGGTGCATTTTCCCACGCGAATCCCGTTGCTTCCGGTGGACCCGGCCCACCTGAGAGAAATTGCCGGCAACCGATGGCCATCACGCCGTATTCCCACCCACACGCTGCCCGCGGAGCGCCTGCTGTCGGCTTTAATTCGCGAGTTTCTTTTCGTGAGTTTGTTTCGCGCCTGTGCCGAGTCTTTGGCCAGCGAACACAACAGTCGGCTTGCCGCCATGTACGCGGCCGAGAAAAACATCCAAGAGCGTCTCGAAGAGTTGGGGGCACGCTACCGCCAGCAACGCCAACAAGCCATCACCGCGGAGCTCTTGGATGTAACATCCGGCTTCGAGGTGCTCAGCGACGATACCGACCGCCGCTTGGGCTAATGGCCGTCGACCCGCCCATCAATCCGAGGAAAGAAGTTGCGGTTCACGACAGAACCCGCCGTTGAACGGCTCTACGGCCTGGTGGCCAACGAAGAAGATGCCCGGGTCTGTACCGACATCTCCGATGAAGCATGCCGGGAAGTTCCCGGTAATTTCTTCCTGATGCTGAGCAGCCTGGTGCTCACCAAGATCGGTGATCTGCTGATCAATCCGAAAACCGTTTTGGCCTGGCTCATCGGCGCGGTTGGCGCACCACCGGCGCTGGTGGCCTGGCTGGTACCGATCCGTGAATCCGGCTCCCTAATCCCGCAACTGATCATCGCGGCGCAGATTCGCAGGCAACCACACCGGAAGCCGGTCTGGGTCATCGGCAGTACGTTGCAAGGCCTGTGCGTTCTGGCGATGGGCATCAGCGTCTATCTGCTGGAGGGCACGGCAGCGGGACTGGCCGTGGTGGGCTTGCTGATCGCCTGGAGTTTAAGCCGGGGATTGTGTTCGGTGGCCATGAAGGATGTGCAGGGCAAATGCATACCGAAGACCCGGCGCGGACGCCTGGCCGGTCTGGCCAGCACCTTCTCCGGTGTGGCCACCTTGGTGATCACCATGCTCGCGTTTTCCACCAACCGCGATCCCTCTCTACCGTTCTATACCGGTTTGCTGTTCGGTGCCGGACTGTTGTGGATGGGTGCCGCCCTTTTGTTTTCACGTATCGATGAGTTTGCCGGAGAGACCGCCGGCGGTGGCAATGCCTTGAACGATGCGATCCGAAGTCTCAGCCTGTTAAAGTGGGACAAACCCTTTCGCGATTTCGTCATGACAAGGGGACTACTCATGGCCTCGGCCTTGGGCGCGCCCTTTCTCGTGGTACTCACACAGGACGGTGGCGGCTGGATGTTGGGAAGTTTTGTTCTAGCGTCCGCCCTCGCCAGCATGCTCAGTGCCGGCATCTGGGGCTGGATGGCCGACGTATCCAGTCGCTTGGTGATGGTTCGCGCCGGCGCGCTGGCGGCCCTCGTTTGCCTGACCGGGGCGTGCCTGGCACTGGCAGCAGAGGGGGATAAGACGCTGGGTTGGATATATCCGGGACTGTTCTTTGTCCTGGCCGTTGCCCACGATGGCGTGCGGATCGGCCGCAAAACCTATCTCGTGGACATGGCCGGCGGCAACAAGCGCACCGATTATGTCGCTGTCAGCAATACGGTCATTGGCGTGTTGTTACTGGTGGTGGGCGGACTCAGTGCGCTCGCATCGTCCATCTCTCCGGCCGTGGCCCTGTTGTTGCTGGCCGCGATGGGATTGACCGGAGCCGTCAGCGCCGTCCGGCTACCCACCGTTTGAGCAGTATGATTGTCCGCAAGAGGCAAGAACAAACCTGGCGTCGCTGTGTCTCAACCTTCGCCCGGTAAGACAAATGAAGGATACCCGAGATGACCTCATCCACCGCGGACGATTTCCAACATCCGCGCTACACCATTCGCCGCAAGTTCTTTCGCCTGTTCGGCGACGCTTTTCATCTTTACGACGATCAAGGCCAACTGGTGCTTTACTCGGAAATGAAACGTTTTCGGCTGCGGGAGGATATTCGTCTCTACCGCGACGAGTCACAAAGCGAGGAAATCCTGCGCATCACAACCCGAAGCATTCTCGATTTTTCCGCCGCCTATGACGTGCACGATTCGCGCACCGACCAGCGGGTGGGTGCCTTGAGACGCGCTGGCGTCAAATCCACCTTCGTGCGAGACCACTGGTCGGTGCTCGACCCGGAAGGCAACGAGATCGGCACCCTGGAAGAAGACTCCACGGCCAAGGCCCTGCTTCGACGTTACGTGGAGGGCTTAGCCATCTTCATACCCCAGCGATACCACGCTACGCTGGGCGGACGAACGGTGGCCACCTACCGACAGCGATTCAACCCGGTCATCCTGAAGCTGGAGTTGGATTTCAGCCCCGACAAAAATCATCAATTCGACCGTCGCCTCGGTATTGCCGCCGGCGTTTTGCTCTCGGCTATCGAAGGCCGGCAGGACTGACCCGCCCTCTCCCTCGAGTCGGGTGATTTGGCTAGTTGCGTTTGTCGGAGACGTGATATGACCTCGCGAACGGCCGAATGCCCAAAGCCAGACCCAGGTCTTGCTCCGGCTCGATCAGGTCCGCCAAGGTGTATTGGTTGAGATGATCGAAAAAGGCCTCCAACGCGTCCCGCAAAACACCCTTCAGGCGACAGGGACGGCTGATCCGGCAGGCGTCGGTGGCAGCGAAACACTCCACCAACGCCAGATCCTGCTCGGTCTCCCGAACGAAATCCCCCAAGGGGAGCGCATCGGGTCGCACCCGCAGGCGAATGCCTCCCCCCTTGCCGCGGATGGTTTCGATATAGCCTCGCCGGTTTAGCTCGTAGACTACTTTCACCAGATGATTCTTGGAGATGCGATAGCAATCGGCGATCTCTTTGATGGTCACCAACTCGTGACGTTTAAGCCCCAGGTAAATGAGCACACGCAAGGAATAATCCGTGTAACGGGTGATATGCATGTTTTATCCCGCCCTAACCCGGCCGACCGTCGGCGCGGGGTTGACTGAGAATCGGCCAGTAGACGACCAGAAACAATCCGAATGCGACCGTCCAGGCCAGAGCAGAGGTGACAATGCCAAAGGTGGCCAATGCCGGCATAAGAACCGCCATCAGACGAAGGGGAGCGGCCATCAGGATCGCCACGTAGATCCAAACGGCGAATCGGGGCAGTTGCAAGATTCGGCCCGTATGTCCCAGACCCACGCGCGTCATCACCCCCAGGATCATCGTACCGATGGCACCCACCCCCATCGTGTGCATCCAAACACTGGGTGGAAGCTCAAACCAGGGCGTCAATCCTTTCAGCCATAGCGCCAACACGATCCAGGCCATGCCCACATGCAAGATCCAAAGCAAAGGTTCGGACGCGGCCTGCCAACCACGCCACCAATAAATTCGCCAGCCGTTGACCACTGCTGCCGCCAGCGCCACCGCCGCCCCCAGTTCCGGGGTCCCGATGGCGAAGTCGGCCGGCACCATACCCATGGTCACCCAGAAAACGACACGGTCGAGCGACTCCGAGTGGACCACCCGATCCGACGCGCGACCTTGCATACGCAGCCAATTGGCGGTGAAAGCCGGCGTGATACGCCCCCCGATCACCACCAGAAAGAGCGCGATCACGTCCAGTGCCAACACCTCGCCCAGCCGACTTGCCGCCGGCCACAGATCGAGAAAACCCAAATGCATCAGCAGATTTGCGCTCGCCAGTAAAACCAGCAGCCAAACCAGCACGTGGTTTCGCCGGTTGCCGAAGCGCACCAACACGTGCGCGACATACCCGGCGACAACCGACAGAAAAGCCAGATCCACTGCAGCCACCAACCAACCGGGCAGGAATCCAGCCCCCCACATCACCACGCGCCCGGCAAGCCATGACGCGAGCAGCAGCAACAACGGCCCCCCGCGCAGCGGCTGCGCGCCCGTCCAGTTGCACATGGCGGTGAGAACGAATCCGGCAATGGCTGCCGGAATCACGCCAAACAACATCTCGTGGGCATGCCACTGCAACGGATTAGAGTCCAAGGGCAGCGGCAGACCCGCGAATAGGAACAATACCCAGGCAATAATCAGCACCAGGGCATACAACGCAGTGAGCAGAAAAAACGGGCGAAACGGGTAACCCAGGAGTACAGCGAGGGAGGCGGTCGAAGGCTTAGGTGTTTGGTTCATCGCTGTGCGTACCGTTCGGTGGCTTCAGTCCGTTCGTGGGAGTGGGCCGAGTGACCAAAAACAAAGCCAACGATGAAAAGAACAAAGCGGTAATGACCGGAACGATGCGGCTCTCGGTGGTTAGGAAAAGTACGGTCCAGCTCAGGGCCAGCAATACCACCGCGGTCAGCTTCGCCCGACGCGCGATGGCCCGCTCCGATTCCCAGTGGTTCAACAGCGGGCCGAAATGACGATGGCCATACAGCCAAGCGTGTAAGCGATCGGAGCCACGCGCCGCCGCCCAGGCCGCCAGGAGGAGAAAAGGCGTGGTCGGCAACCCCGGAAGCACCACGCCCACCGCGGCCAGACCGACGCTGCTATAGGCCAATAATAAGAACGGCCAGCGACGGGCGTAAGCTCGGGAATTTCGGAAGATTTGAGCCATGTCATACTCCCTGATCGTTTCAAAGATATATTTCGTTTATATGTTTTGCAAGAGTTTATGATGGGCCGCCACTGAAAGATTCAAACAAAGGGCTTGCGCGATGGAACAAACGCTGTTGTTCGACCCGGACCTGCTACGCAAATACGACGTACGCGGGCCGCGCTACACCTCTTACCCCACCGCGCCGCAGTTCACCCGGCTGGTGGATGAGCAGGTCTACCGGGCCATGGCCTCCAATGCGGGCAATCGAACCGATGCCCTGTCGCTTTACGTGCATATTCCGTTTTGTCGCACTGTCTGCTTTTACTGCGGCTGCAATAAGATCGTCACCGCCAACTATCGTCGAGCCGAAGACTATCTGGAGAAGCTGACCGGGGAGATGGCGCTGCAAGCTCAGTGGTTCGGCCAACGAGAAGTGACCCAGCTTCACTTCGGCGGCGGCACCCCGACCTATCTCGCCGATTCGGATCTCGAACGGGTGTTCGCCGGGCTCAAAGAACACTTCAATCTCAGCCGCCGGGTCGAACGCGAGTTTTCCATCGAGATCGACCCGCGCACGGTCTCGTCCGAGAAAATCGCCCTGCTCGGCCATCTTGGTTTCAATCGGATGAGCCTTGGAGTTCAAGATTTCGATCCGGCGGTGCAACAAGCGGTAAACCGGATACAGAGCGTTGAACAGACTGAAGCGGCATTGCTCGCCGCCCGCGCCAGTGGATTCCACTCCACCAGCGTGGATTTAATCTACGGCCTGCCGAAGCAGACGCTCGAGAGCTTTGGGAGAACGCTCGATACGGTGATCGGGCTTCGCCCCGAACGGCTGGCAGTCTATAGCTATGCGCATATGCCGGCACTGTTCAAGGTGCAAAAACAGATCAAAGCCGAAGACCTCCCCGACGCCGAAACCAAACTCAAACTGCTGGGCCTGACCATTGAGCGTTTGTCCGAAGCGGGCTATGTGTACATCGGCATGGACCATTTCGCCCGTCCCGATGACGAGTTGGCACTCGCGCAACGACAGGGGACTTTGCAGCGTAATTTCCAAGGCTATTCAACCCACGCAGAGTTGGATTTGGTGGGTCTGGGCGTATCGGCGATCGGCAAAATCGGTGCGATATACGCCCAAAACGCCAAGCAGCCGGATGCCTATGGCGAAGCCATCGACCAGGGACATTTAGCCATCGTGCATGGCCTTCGGCTATCGGCCGACGATCTGCTCAGGCGGGATTTGATTCAGATGCTCATGTGCCGTGGGGAAATCGATATCCGTGAATTGGAAACACGCCACGGCATCGACTTTTCCGCGTACTTTGGGGATGAACTCGAACGTCTGGCGCCGTTGATCGAAGACGCCCTGCTGGTCACCACGGACGATCGCCTCCAGGTCACGCCTCGAGGGCGGCTACTGCTGCGCAATGTGGCGATGGTGTTCGATGCGTATCTCCGGCCGGCCGATCGCGACCGCTTCTCCCGTGCCATATAAGGCCCGGTTCCGGGTCAGGCAAAATAGCCATGTAAGAACCAATACCCGCTGTACCGATCACGATAAACCCATAAGCGAGCACCCTCGGCGTCGATCCCCAGATAGTAATCGCGGGCAATCTCACCATTGTCCCACCAGCCGGTTTCGATGCGCTCGGGCCCGGCACAAAGCCGTAGTGTCCGGCCCACCACCGGCAACCCCTGGCTGGAATCCAAGCGCTGGGGCTGCCCGAGTAGCCACAAGGGGCGGTTGTGGTTTTTCGATATAACCTCCGCCGACCCTTGACCGGGTGGACACAAGGCCCAGGCCCGTTCCGGGCGATGATCGGCAAGACCATCGACCCCGTGTACCGCATCTTCCCCCAGCCGTGCCCGCAATCGCTCCAACAACGGTGCCGGGTTGTGATGGAGGTTGCCATCCAAGTCGAACAGGCCTGTCCGTTCCGGTGTGAACGGCAACAAATGTCCTGCCCACAGGGCCAGCTCGATCACCGGTTGCGCCAGCACAAGGCGCTCCAGGCGTTGCTGCATCATCTCCAACCAATGGCCGCTGTCCCTGCTGGGTGCCAGCAAATGCAAATCCACCGTTTGGATGGCCCCCCGAGCGGGCCGTAATTGCAGTTGGATACGCTGCACCGCGCCATCCCGCCCCCGCAGAAATCCGCACATCTCCTCCAGCAAACGCCGCAGGGGAAACAGCAAAGCCGGCGCCTGATCGACTTCCGCCGCCAAAGGCAAAGACGCCATAAAACGATCTGGCGGCTGCAGCGCAGGCCGTGGATCAGCCCTTTGACCCAGCGCTTGCTCCAACTGGACTTTCAACGTGGGGCCAAAGCGCCTGCCCAATGCTGCCCCGGGCAACCGAAAAAGCTGGGCAAGGCGGGTGATCCCCATCGCGGTCATGGCCTGTATTTGCACCTTGGGCAAACCCAGGACATGAACCGGCAATGGCTCCAGTTGGCATCGCAAATCATCGGTTTTCAGACAACTACCGCTGCCGCTGACGGCCAACCACTCGGCTGCCAAAGGGGTGGGTGCCATGGCCATCACATGACGATAGCCCAGCCCCGCAACACCCTCGGAGATTTGCCGGTATAGAGATCGGGCACCTCCGAACAAGCGCAGGCTGCCCCCCACTTCCAGGAGTAAGCGCTGAGGTTGAATCAAACACACCCGGGAAGTGAACTGCAAAGCCCAAACGCCCAACCTTTTAAGCGCCGCTTCTTCCATCGATGGATCGCGGGTCACGGCTTTGAGGTTCGACACCAGACTATAGGCCGCGGCCAGGGGCATCCCGTTTTGAACCCCCAAATCCCGGCTCCACTCATCAGCATCCAGCACAATGACCCGACCGCCCTGGTGCTCAACCAGGGCCAGATGGGTTTCGGGGGTGAGGCGTGCGCGTTCATCCAAACCCAAATGGGGCAAGTGGACACACAACCACAACATGCAAAGCCACCTGCATCTTCAGCAATTAAACCGCAAAGACCATTACCAGCCGCGATTCGACACACCGGCCATGCCGGCGAACGATCAGTAGGTTGATTCGGGGAAAAGACTGGCTTGCTTCATATTCTCCCAGGACTCGCCGCCAGCCCGCTGAACCGAATCCTTAGGTGCATTCAAACGCACGCGGGTTTGACTGCCCCCCCGACGCTTGAGTAGATGTAATTCCAGGCCTGCTGGCTCTCGTCGCACCAATACCCGCAATGCCGCCGGCGAGGACTCCCGGGCAGTTTCGGGAGGACGGAACAAAATGGCCATGCAATTGCCTTGTTCGGCCGCCAATTGCAGACGCCTAAGATCCTGAAAAGTACATTGCGAAGGCCAAGCCAACACCGCGCCGCATGTTCCAGCGGCCATGGTCTGAGCCAAAGCCCATAACGCCTCCTGAACAGCCCGCGGCCGAACCAACAAAATGCGCGAGATATCCACCTGGGCGGCGGCCAGTGCCGGGGCATAGGGAATGTAAGGCGGCGATACCCAGGCCAGCCAGCGGCCACTGTGACTCAGCTGGGCCAAGGCCGGCATCAATAAACTGAGCTCCCCCAAACCCTCACGGGCAACCAAGATTTCCGTCAGTGCACCTTGCGGCCATCCGCCACCGGGCAAAGCCGCATCCAAATCGGGAAAACCGCTGATGACAGCAGCGCTCGATGGTGCTTGTTGCGCCCGCCATAGCTGCGGGTGAGTCAACAGCTGTTCCAACTCGGGGTGTTTCATGGCGCAACCTGCCGGATGATGCCGACGACACAGCCTTCCAACACCAAAGGTTGCTGCGTCAAATCCACTTGAATAGGAGAAAAATCGGGGTTCTCCGGCAGCAACCAAACCCGATCACCCTCACGCCGGAAACGCTTGACCGTGACTTCGTCATCAATCCGGGCGACCACAATCTGGCCGTTGTCCGCCTGCGGCCGGATATGCACGGCCACCAGATCACCATCCCAAATTCCGGCATCCCGCATGCTCATGCCGTGAACCTTTAACAGGTAATCGGGCCGGGGCCGAAACAGTGCCTGATCCAGTTGGTAGTGTTCTTCGATGTGCTGCTCAGCCAAAATCGGCTCACCCGCCGCAACCCGCCCCACCAATGGCACGCCTCCGAAAGAATGGGAGCCTTGAGCCGTTAAGCGAATGCCTCGGGAGGTGCCCGCTTGAAGTTCAATGGCCCCCTTGCGGGCTAAAGCACGCAGGTGTTGCTCGGCCGCATTGGCGGAGCGGAAATTAAATTTGCGGGCAATTTCTGCACGCGTTGGCGGCGCGCCGGTCGCTTCGATATGCGATCGAATCCACGCCAGGATTTCACGTTGTCGGGGGGTCAATTCAAGCATACTGTATATTTATACAGTATTCAGGGGCGGAATCAAATGCTGTTCCTGTCAGACGCCGCGGAACCGGCCCAACATGGGATTAACGAGCCCTGCCCTGGGGAGATACGGTGCTGATGGGATCTTGATGGATAATTACTTCGGCCTCGGGAAACTCGCGCAGAATTTCCCGTCTCACCGATGGCATACGCCTCCGCCAGGGACTACGCATCCCCATCTCCAGGCACAACTGACTTCTGGCGTTCATGCGCTTCGGTGGTAGCGCGGGTGGACGGACATGAGTCCACGATGATCCGGCATCAATCGCGAAATCATTCAAGCCGCCGTGGATAAACCGGCTGATATGCGAAGCGGGAACCACAAGCGTTCCCGCCGCCCATTCGCCCGATTCCGGATTTCTGGATCCCGGCGGATCAAAGTCCTTTGTGATGAACGATAAACCGGAAAAGTAGGCTCTGGCCCGGGGCACCATAGAACGGGTTCTGACCAGGAGGAATCACGAAGGGGCCTTTGCCGGGCAGTACGATGCCGGCACCGGGCTTGCCGAGGTCAAAGAGTTTCCAGAGATTTAAGTTAAACTGGCCGGCGGTCTGGGCCAGCTCAGCAGAATCCATTTCGATCATGGCGGCTTGGGAGGTCATTGGCGCCAAGGCCAGCAAACCAGCCAGACACAGCAGTTTTAGTTTCATCACATACTCCTGGAGAAAGCGGGGTTCAGAGCCCCTTTGAGAAACCCATTCCAAAGGCGCGTGAATTATTCGGCTTATCAATAAGACGGTCAATAAATTTCCGACTGTCCTTTGCTCGTCAGCCAATCGCTTCTACTGTTGGGTTGTCCACTTAACGGGGAAGCTTACGGCAGCCGAACACGGGATTAATGGGCTCTGTCCTGGGGGGATACGGTGCTGATGGGGTCTTGGTGGATGATTACTTCGGCCTCGGGAAACTCGCGCAGAATTTCCAGTCTCACCGCCTCACCGATGGCATGCGCCTCTACCAGGGGCAACGCATCTTCCATCTCCAGATGTAACTGAATGAACGCATCCGGCCCCGACCGGCGGGTACGTAGGTCGTGAACATCCAATACCCGTTCGTTCTTGCGCGCAATATTCAAAATCCGCTCGCGCTCCGGGTCATCAAACTCACGATCCAACAAGCTATTTAAGGCTACGCCACCGATCCGGAAAGCACTAAAACCGAGATAAACCGTCACCCCGAACGCACACAGGGGATCGACGATTTGCCAACCCAGATAACGGCTGGACAGCAAGGACAGAATCACCCCTCCATTGGTGAGGAAATCGGACAGGTAATGTACCGAGTCGGCCTCCACCGCAACCGATCCGGTTTGTTCTACCGCCCGCCGCTGGACCATGACCAATGCCCAGGTCAAGGCCATGGCAAACAGCATGACGGCAATCCCCCACCCCGTCCGTTCCAAGGGTTGCGGATTAATCAAACGATCCACCGCGGATAAGGCCAGGAACAGCGCCGCGCCGGCCATAAAAGCCGACTGAACCAAGCCGGCAAGAGATTCGGCCTTACCATGCCCGAAACGGTGCTCCCGATCCGCTGGCATAAGAGCATAGGAAACGGCCAGCAGGTTTATCAGGGAGGCAAAACCATCCGCCAGGGAATCCACCATGCTGGCCATCAAGCTGAGAGAATCCGTCGCCAGCCAGGCAATGAGTTTGACCAGAAACAGGGTAAACGCCACAGCGACCGCACTCACGGTTGCAATGCGCAGTAATCGGCCAGATTCGCTTCGGTTAACTACCATAATTGAAGGACAAATTGGATGATGATCGGCACGGTGACTGGAAAGCGTACAAAGGTTAACTTACGCTGCGTGTTGTGCAAAATGGGTCCGGCTACTTAAGCGCCTACAATACCCCCATGATTACGAAGTGAAGGAAAACCCTTATGCGCATCGGCTTTTTTTTGGTTATTGTGAGTCTTCTGCTGCTGGGCACTTTCGCCCTCAGCGGATCTGCCCACATGGGACCGATCAGCGCACATTTTGACGGTTATCGCTTCCATAATCTGCAGCCGATCCAGCGCTCTTTCGACGACTACCTCGATTGGATGCTCCGGCGCGAAGCCGGCAGTTGGGAGGCGGTGACCGACGCCCCCATCGGATCGCCTCCGGCCGAGCGGATCGATGGCGTCGACTTGCGCGTGACCCACGTAAACCACTCGACGGTACTGCTCCAAACCCAGGGAATGAACATCCTCACGGACCCCATCTGGTCGGAACGCGCCAGCCCGTTCGGTTTCATCGGTCCCAAGCGATACCATCCGCCCGGCATTCGTTTTGAGGATCTGCCGCCTATTGATTTGGTGCTGATCAGTCATAGCCATTACGACCATATGGATCTTCCCACCTTGAGAAGGCTCTCCGACCGAGACCAACCGCTTATTCTGGTGGGTTTGGGCAACGCCGCCACCCTAGAAGGCGCGGGGATCGAAAACGTCGAGGAATTGGACTGGTGGCAAACCAAAGCCCTGGGCGACCAGATGAACGTAACAGGTGTGCCGGTACAACATTGGTCCTCGCGCAGCCTGGTGGATCGAAATCGTACGCTTTGGCTGGGCTATGTGGTGGAAGCTCCCGGCGGCCCAATCTATTTCGCCGGCGACACGGGATTAGGCCCCCACTTTGCGATGACCCGAGAACGCTTCGGGGCGATGCGCCTGGCACTACTTCCCATCGGCGCCTTTCGTCCACGATGGTTTATGAAGCCGGTTCACATATCACCGGACGAAGCCGTCGAAGCCCACCAGATCCTTCAGGCCAAGACATCGCTGGCGGTCCACCACAGCACTTTCCGGCTGGGTGAAGACGGACAACACGAAGCCCCCCGAAAACTGCGCGCCGCCATAAGAAAAGCGGGCTTGAGCGAAGACGATTTCTGGATTGCCGAGTTCGGGTTCGGTCGTTGGGCGCCCCCTTTATCCGTTCCGGCCGAAGATCTGCCCGTCCAGACCGCTGCGCGATAGCACCGAATCTCCAAAAAACTCACCAGGGAATGGGCTGGCGGTCCTGAAAAAATCCCCCGCGAGGGCCGTCGTCCGGCAGGGTCGCCAGCCATACGATGGTATCGGCGCCCTCGGCGACATCGCGCGGCGCCTTAGGACCTCCCAGATGGGTCCGGGTCCAGCCGGGGCAAACGGAATTCACCAGGATATTGGAATCGGCCACTTCCGCGGCAACGATGAGGGTGAGCGCATTCAAGGCGGCCTTGGATACGCGATACCCCGGCCAACCACCGGTCATGCTGGATAACTGGCCGAGGGTAGAGGAAACATTCACGATGCGGCCATAGCCTCGTGCCCGCATTAACGGCACGCAGGCCTGAATGAGACGGAGCGGACCATACACGTGGGTTGCCATGGCCAACTCCAGGGTTTCGATACGCGCATTAAAGACACTGGCACCTCTGCGTTGCTCGTCAAATCCACCACGGTCCGGCATGATTCCGGCGTTGTTCACCAAGACATCCACACGACCGACCGTCTCTTGCAAGCGATCCACACACGATTTGACGCTGGCCGGATCGGTGACGTCCAATTCGGTGCTCACCACCTCCGCGCCCGTTTGTTGACTCAGTTCGGCCGCCGCTTGCTCGCCCTGCTGTCCATCCCTCGCCGTCAGTATCACCCTCAAGCCCAGATTGGCCAGCTGACGACAGGTCTCAAAACCCAGGCCACGGTTACCGCCGGTCACCAAGGTAATACGGTCTTCGGATCTCTGCATGTGGGTCGGCATGTGATTCATCTCCGGAGCGGCGAGTGCCCTATCGAAACGACTCGGAACAGGACGGCCCCCTCCATCCCGTTAGGCTGGAGGGGTGGGAAGCCCGCTTCGTTCATTCTCTCATTGCGACGCCATTTCCCATTTAAGCCCGGTTTTTTCCATGGCAAGTTTGAATGCTTCCAGGGCCGCATCGGCAGCTGCCGGTACGCCGCGCAAGCCGAATTCGATATGGGATTTATCGCCGCCGATATGGGGCAGACTGGACAGCTTAACTGCCGGGTGTGCGGCGATGAGTGCCTCCATGAGCGGCACCATTTCACTTTCCGGCACACCGTAGACACGAACCAAGCGCTGCACCTTATGCTCCGCCTGATGCAAATGGACATAGCGCTCATCCAGCACCCACTCCAACATGGGCCATGCCATCTGCGGAAAGCCCGGAAAAAAATAGTGGTGACGTAAGGAAAACCCCGGAACCTGGTTGAAAGGATTGGGCACAATTTCCGATCCCGCCGGAAAATCGGCCATCAATATCCGTTGCGGGTAGGCTTTATCACCAAACTTTTCTTCCAAAATCGCCGCGGCCTCGGGGTGACGGACCAGCGGTACCCCCGCCGCTTGGGCAACACACTGACGGGTTTGATCATCCGGTGTAGCGCCAATACCCCCAAAGCTGAACACCAAGCCACCCGTACCCAGCGTTTCACGAAAAGTCTGAGTGAGTACATCCGGGGAGTCACCCACGATCCGGCACCAGGTCAGTTCCAACCCGCGCTTGCCCAACGCTTCGATAGTATGGGCCATGTGCTGGTCGGTCCGTCGGCCGCTCAACAGCTCGTCGCCAATGATCACAGCCCCGATACGCATGTAATCTCCTCCAAAATTCTTTTGCGTGTTCAGTTACCTTGCTGGGTCCTTCGCTTAAGTTCAACCATAAGAATGGACACATCACAGCGAGCAAGTTGCTAACTGGTTGCAAAAGAGTATCCTAATTCATAATTCATTCAACGTACGATCCACCTCTACACCCCGAAACGACCGCCCCACTCCCTCGAACACCGAGACACCTACGTTCGGATTTCCTGTTGATCGGCCCTATTGTGTATCAATTCGTTTTCCTATAATTTATCAGCCACTAACGGAT
Organism: Pseudomonadota bacterium; assembly: GCA_034189865.1. Taxonomy (NCBI): domain Bacteria; kingdom Pseudomonadati; phylum Pseudomonadota; species Pseudomonadota bacterium. The sequence goes on from JAXHTV010000002.1 coordinate 141,038, forward strand.
CAATTTTAAATGTCAGGTGAACTTTGTCCCTCACTTGGCTGAAATCAAAGCGCGATTCGCGCAACGAGAGAGAAGGAGCAGGAAAAGATGGAGCGTAAATTTATTGCTGGTATGGCGATTGCCACCTGTGTTGCGGCACCCGGTGCGTGGGCTATTGAGGGCCCCTATGTCGGCGCCAAAGGCAGCATTGTTTGGGCAGACGATTCGGATTGGGCGTTCGAAGGTAACGGCACCATCGAATCGGAGTACGACACCAATTTTGGCCTGGCTGCAGTTCTAGGCACGGGAACGGCCGCTGGCGTTCGCGTGGAAGGCGAATTGTTCTACCGCAGCAGTGACATTGACGGCGGCAACATCGGCGCCGTGGAACTCGATGAGCTGGGCGGCGACGTCTCCCAGTGGGGTGTCATGGCCAACGCCTACTATGATTTCGACTTGGGTAGCCCGGTCAAACCGTTTGTCGGAGCCGGTATCGGCGCGGCACAGATTAACGCCGACGTCGACCTGGGTTCGGTTGACGTCATCGACGATGACTCCACCGAGTTCGCTTACCAGCTGACCGCCGGCTTGATGTTCGAAGTATCCCCCAACCTGATGATCACGGGTGCATACCGCTATCAGGCAACCAGCGACGCTGAGTTCGAGGATGAGCTGGGCACCACCGTCGACTTCGACTGGGCTTCCCACAATCTGGACGTCGGCCTCTTGTTTGTCTTCTAAGATAAGCTAAAACGGTGTCGTCAGGTTCACGAACCGGCACCAGCCGCTTGAAAACCCCGGTCCGACAATCGTCGGCCCGGGTTTTTAACGGCGATCGGGCGGTAGACAGCCGAGCCGGGACTAATCGGTTACGGTAGCTCGATTTTTCAGACGCCGTCGAAGAAATCCACCTCTCCGGTCTCCAGAGAATATTCTGCGCCCACGACCATCAGCCGATTGTTTTGAATCATCTGTTCAAGAATCTGCGAACCGTGCCTCAAGTGGTTCGCAGACGCCCGGATGTTCGCCCGAACGGCCTTGCAAAGCAGCGCATCGGGCTGATCACGCAGTTCGGTTTCCAGGAGAGATTCGACCGATGGTCGAATTCGGTCGACGATGGATCGCAGATTGGGTGATCTGGCCTCCGTCGGCCTTTCCAGCTCTTCCAATGTGGCGGTGACGGCACCACATTGTGAGTGTCCCAGGACCACGACGAGCGGCGTACCAAAACGATCGGCCGCGAACTCCACACTTCCCACCTGCGATGGTGCCACGACATTGCCCGCAACCCGGATCACGAACAGGTCTCCCACCCCTTGGTCAAACACGATTTCGGCCGGGACGCGAGAGTCAGAGCAACCTAAAATCACCGCAAACGGCGCTTGGCCTTCGACCAGCTCGGCGCGACGCGACGAACTCGCCAAAACATGGCTGATCGGGGTACCGGAAACGAATCGGCGATTACCCTGGCGCAAACGATCAAGTGCTTCTAGCGGTGTGATATCCATCGTGACGATCCAATCGAGTTAACGTATCAAACGGGTAGTTTCCGTAATCGGGTGAGAAGCTGCAACATCAACTCCCGCAGATGCGCCCCCCAGGCGCGCAAACGGCCGCTGTAATCCAAGCCGCGACGTTCTGCAGCACGCTGGTGAGTTGTGTAATCTAACAACACAGCGTCGACTCAACGGCGTTGCGCGAACTGATCAATTCGACTGTCCGGAGCCAACCGTGATTCGAACGTTGTTAATAAACCCGAAAACCGGCGAGACCACAGAAGGTAACTGGAGTTCGGTTCAACGCTGGAAAGAACAGCCCGAGTGGCTGATCTGGGTGGATCTGGATGAGATTCGTTCGGAAGGCGAGGCTAAACAGCTGACGGAATACTTCGGGATTCATCCGCTGGCCATCCAGGACGCTCAGCGCGAACGTCACCCGCCCAAGTTGGAGGATTTTGACGACCATCTTTTCGTGTTACTCAAAGGCCTCAATACAAACACCGACAGTATCGATTTTGCCACCATACAAATTGCCCTATTTGTCGGCGAACGTTTCCTGGTGACCCGCCATACGGGCAGATCGACATCCATTGACACCCTATGGAAGAACTGCCGGGATCACACCGCGCCGGAATTTCGCAACGCCATGCAGTTGGCGGCCAAGATATCCCGTCTAATCATCGACCGTTACCTGGCCATTCTCTTTAATCTCGAAATGCGCCTGGAGTCCATCGAAGAGGACATGACTGACAATCCGACCGACGAGTTGTTATTGGAGTTGCGCTCTCACCGCGCCAATCTAAAAAAACTGATGCGTATCCTGCTCTACCAAACGCATATCTTCCAAGAGATGAAATCGGACGATGGCGACGCGCGCCTTAGCCGCTATACCCACGAATTAACCGACGTCTATGAACAAACAGAACGTGCGCACAGCTTGGCACGGCTATACGACGAGTTGGCCGCTGATATGATCGAAGGCTATTTGTCTCTGGCCTCTCATCGCATGAACCAAGTGATGAAAATTCTTACCATCATCACCGCGATTTTCGTCCCTTTGAGTTTTATGGCCGGACTGTACGGTATGAATTTCGAATACATCCCGGAACTGCATGCCCGGAACGGCTACTTTGTACTGCTGGGTGTCATGGCTGCGGTGGTGGTTATCCTGCTGACGATCTTCCGGCGCAAGAACTGGCTATAAATTAAATGATGAAACGACGGTTACCGCGCCTTCTCATTATCACGACCCTGCTCTGGAACATCGGATCCGCCATTGCCATTGACTCCGAACCCCAGCCGCCACCAGCCGAGGCGCCGGTGTTCAATGACATGCCCACCGACTGGTGGCGCTATTTTGAACAAGCCGGCGAGTTGCTGTCGAAACGGGCCGATGAGCTGCTGGTGACACTCCAGGCGCTGCCGACCGATCCGCACGGCCCGCTTGTCAAAGAAATCGAGTTGGCATTACAGGCTTATCAGCTCAGTCTCGAAAAAACACCGCAAGTGACCGTGGCGCAGGTGGTCACTGCATCGAGCGAACCCACCCTCGACGAGCTTCTGGCGATGAAGCGCCAGCAGAACGAAACCAAGGCCATTTTGCAATTTCACGAAGACACGCTGGAAGAATTGCAAAGCACCCAACGCGATATGGAAAAAAGCGTGGCCTCCCTCAAGCTGTCCTACCTGGCCACCGACCCGGATGATCGCGAGCGTAGTGGCATTGCACTGGAGTGGATACGGGACCGCATCCAACTGGCGATCGTCGAACGGGCCATTCGCAACGAGCAGCGCACCATACAACTTCTAAACGAGGGCATTGCGGCCAACCGCACCGCTTTGGATAACGCCGTGGCAACCATCAGTTTTTCCGCCCTGGATACCGCGGCGTTGGAAAACCGTTTGCAGGCCTTGGAACGTGAGCGTCGGCGTAACGCCATAGCGCTAACCGAAACACACACCGCATTACTACAGAATCCCGAAAAGACGGACACTCAGAAATCACAAGCGCGTTTGGAGTCGCAACAAATCGTCAAACTGCAGGTTGAACGTAACGAAATCGACCTCGTGGATCAGACGATTCGACTCCAACAACTGCTGCACCGACTGGCAACCGACAGTGAGCAGAGCACCACCGCGCTAGCAGAAGCAGCGAGTGCGACAGAGACCTTAATCGAGAACAGCAAGACCAAACTCAAATACTGGCAGGCAATAACGAAAAGCGAGCTGGCGATCAGTGACACCCAGCTGGCCACCGCCGACGACGCGACGCCGGCGTTAAAAAAGCTCGCCCGCGATCGAATCGGATTGGCTCAGGCCACCGAAGACCAAATCTTGGAGTCTCAACGACATCTGCGGGATCTGGAATTTCTGGCTCAAGTCTACGAAGAGCGCCTGTTGCAAAACTTGGGCGGCACCTCCAAAGCCCTGGGCAGGGCCGCGCTCACCCTCAACGATCTTTGGGAACAGGGACGACGGTATCTCACCACCCCTCTGTTCGAAATCAGCGAAACACCGGTCACCAGCTTGGGTCTACTGCGATTCCTAATCGTCTTGGTGATCGCCTGGTTGGCGTCGCGAGCGGTTCGTGCCGGCATCATGAAACTTGCTCAACGACGGGACGGTTCCAGCAGCAGTGCGGTGTTCACACTCAGTCGTGTGCTGCACTACTTGATCTTGTTCGTCGGCGGCATGATTGCGCTGTCGTCTTTGGGCATCGACGTCACCAAGCTCGCACTGATCGCCACCGCCCTGTCCGTGGGTATCGGCTTCGGGTTACAGAATCTCATCAACAATTTCGTCTCCGGCATCATCTTAATGTTCGAGCGCAGTCTGAAAGTCGGTGACTTTATCGAGCTCCAGTCGGGCGTGAGCGGTGAAGTCCGCGAGCTCAATATGCGCAGCACCGTCGTGACCACCAATGACAACGTCGATATTGTCGTACCCAACTCGGAATTCGTGAGCGGCCGGGTAACCAACTGGACCATGCGGGAAGCTTTTCGAAGGGTGCATGTACCCTTCGGCGTCGCTTACGGCAGCGATAAAGATGTGGTCAAAAAGGCCGCATTGGAAGCCGCAGCGGCCACACCCCATACCCTGCGGAGCAGCGACACGCGGCGCCAGCCGCAAGTGTGGCTGACCGGTTTCGGCGACAGCAGTTTGGATTTCGAATTGGTTGTTTGGCTAACGCCTGACGCGGTCAAACGACCCGCCGCCGTGGCCGCAGCCTACACATGGGAACTAGAAACCGCGCTCCACAAATACGGTATCGAAATCCCATTCCCGCAACGGGATCTCCATATTCGAAGCGGTTTGACGCATACGTCCAGCAGCCCGGACGAACCGCCGCCCGACGGGGCGACTCCGATATGAGCTTAGAGAAACGCGCGGTGTTTTACGTCGTTTGATCGGACGAAATCTGATGATTCCAGCGTTCTTTTAAAATCGGCAGTACCTTGCTGTGGGCGATAATGACAACTTCGTCATCGGCCCGCAGAACCTGATTTTTCTCAGGAAGCATCAGCTCGTCATGGCGATAGAAGAACATCAGCCTGCTGCCATCGGGCAAATCCAGATCGACCAGCGGACCTTGATCCTCCTCTTTAACCACAAAAGAAAAAACACGAGCATCCCCTTTGATCATCGCCGAGATTTCCAGCGGATTTTGGCCCGCGCACAAATCCATCAAATAGCGGGCGATGGTGAAATCGGGAACGATGACATCCTCAAGCCCCAGCTCAATGCAAATATGTTCGTAAGACGGATCTTCAATCCGCGTCACGATGCGTTTGCAACCCAGCGAACGCCCCACCAGACTGGCAATGATGTTGTACTGATCGCTACCCGATAAGCAAAACAGAAAATCCGTCGCGAGCGGGTCGGCCTCTCGCAGAATGGCCGGTTTGCTTCCGTCCCCGTGGATATAGCCCGCGTCCAACTCGGCGCTCAACTCATCGATCCGCTCTTTATCGGTCTCGATAATGATTACTTCCAAACCGGATTTGAGAAGTTCGCGCGCCGTCATGACCGTAAGATCACCCGCGCCAATAAATACGGCTCTCATGACAACTCTCCCCGTCGCCCGAACCAATTACGCGGATACAACACGAGCAACAGCGCGATGATTTCGAGTCGACCGGCCAACATATCGAAACACAGAACAGCCTTGAGCGGCGCCTCTAACTCCGGGCGGGTAATGCCGGTACTTAAACCCACCGTTCCGCAGGCCGAAGCAACCTCGAACAACGCATCCAACGGATCGTAACCGAAAGCGACAAACACCGCCCACGAGAACACCACCACACCGACATACAGCACGATGAGCTGCAACGCCCGCAGCAGGTCGTCGGTATCGAGTTTTTGTCCGGATAAATGAGGCTCGGCCACTGCATGTGGCGGCATGGCCAAGCGACGCATAGTCAGTTGCAACATGCGCAGAAAAATCAACAACCGCAGAAGCTTGAACCCACCGGCGGATGAACCAACGCTTCCACCGACCAACATCGAGACAATCATCACCACCTTAGACGTGGCATCCAGATCGGCGACGGGTAGCGTGGCAAAACCGGTTGTCGTCTGAGCCGAAACCCCCATCATGAAACCGTGGTACCAAGGCAGTGCAATGTCGTGACGCCACGCCAACAGCGTGAGGCATCCCGCCACCGCGAAACAGCTCAAGACCAAAGCCCGAAACTCCACATCACCGAAAAAGGTGCTCACCGCCTTACCTCGCCCCGCGTGCGTCACGCCCCAATACAAGGGCAACGACACCGCGCTTAGAAACGAGATCGCGGTCACTGCAATGGCAGCCGACGATCCGAGCTCGGACAATCCGTCATCGAAACTGGAAAAGCCCCCGGTCGATACGGCCGCCAACACATGTACGAGTGCATGGAAACCGTCACCGGCCAACGGCCAAACCACAAGTAAACCCAGTGCCGTCAACACCAGATAGATGATCAAACTGCGTCGTGCGTGCGTCCGCGCCGTGGCGACCAACGTATCGCCGCTTTCAACCGGGTCCGCCAGTCGACGCGCGGCGGCGTGATGCCCCATGAGCAAAGCAACGGACAAAATGACGATTCCCAAACCGCCGTACCATTGCATCCAGGCCCGCGAGAACAAAAAAGTGACACTTCGATTTTCGATGCTGGCGAGCGTGGACAAGCCGGTGGTGGTCGCACCGGAAACGGCCTCGAACCACGCATCCAAAAAAGGAATACCCGCGGCCGTCATGGGCCAAGACATGAGTAAAGGGGCGATGAGGAACGCGATCGCGGTTACGGTGAGTGCTTCATTGGTCTGGATCGACGGCGGTACGCGGAGGCCCGCCAGGATACGGCCACCGACTAACAAAGCAGCGCACAACACCGCATAGCGCTGCGCTGCGGGCCAAGATGCGTCCATGACCGCAACGGCCAACGGCACAGTGGTTATCAAAGCCAGCATGAATGCCAACTGGCCCGAATACTTTAGAACGACCCGACCGCGAACGGCATAAGTTAAAACGCTGCTTTGTTGAGCCATGAGAAGCGATCTCAAATGTGTTCAACATCGTGATGAAACCGTCGCCAATCTTGAACCGACCGACAGTCAAGCCCGCTCGTCTGTTCTCATGCCCTCAAACGTTGTTCACCCAACGCCAAGCGAACAACCAATCCCGTCCTCAGCCGATTTCAGTTTTAATCAGGTGGTACAACTCGTCCTTGAGGCGAAGCCGTTCTTTCTTGCGATTTTCCAGATATTCATCCGAGGTCGCTTCGGCCCCCACTTCGATTCGATGCACTTCATGATCCAGATTGTGATACGCGTCGAATAGTTTGGCGAAATGAGAGTCTTTGACCTTCAACTCATGGATGATTTCGCGGTGCTCGGGAAATTCGTGCAACAAATCATGTTTTTCGAGTGTCATGCTTTCCTCTCTCGACAACTCAGGTTTTCTTTATATAAAAGTATGACGCGACGTCCTATCAGCGGTTCTGACATGAATCAAGGCCAGCGATCCTGCCACGGCGCAACTCAGTGACTGCGACGGGTCCGTCGCGTCGTGCGCTTGGGCCGGGCACGTTGTCCCTCCGATCGGGGAGGCAAGCCGGTGTGTTGAGTCAAAACCGTGCCCGGACCGGGTTTACGACGATTCTTCGGGGCTGCGACGGTATGCCGGCCACTCGCGGTGCCTTTACCTCGGGAAGACGACGGTTGCCACGCCGGTATGAGCTGATGCTTGCCGTTTCCGATCAGATCTGCGCGCCCCATTTTACGTAACGCCTCACGCAACAAGGGCCAGTTGTCCGGATCGTGATAGCGCAAGAAGGCCTTGTGCAACCGGCGCTGGCGCCCCCCCTTGACCACATCGACGGTCTCCCCCCCGCGCCGTCGAATCTTGTGCAAGGGGTTAGTGCCCGAATGATACATGGCCGTGGCGGTGGCCATGGGCGAGGGATAAAAAGCTTGCACCTGATCCGCGCGGAAGCCATGGCGTTTCAACCATAAGGCCAAATTGACCATATCCTCGTCCGTGGTGCCTGGGTGGGCCGCGATGAAATAGGGAATCAGATATTGCTCCTTACCCGCCTTTTTTGAGAAATGATCAAACAGGGTTTTGAAACGATCGTAGGTCCCAATCCCCGGCTTCATCATTTTTGACAGCGGCCCCGGCTCGGTATGCTCCGGCGCAATCTTGAGATATCCCCCCACATGGTGAGTGACCAGTTCCTCGACATACTCGGGCGACTGTACGGCCAAGTCATAACGTAAACCCGATGCGATCAGCACTTTTTTTACACCCGGCAAAGCGCGCGCCTCTCGATAGAGCTCGATCAAAGCGCTGTGATCGGTATTGAGATTGGGGCAGATGCCGGGGAAAACGCACGATGGTTTGCGACAAGCGGCTTCGATTTCGCGCGACTTGCAGGCCAGACGATACATATTGGCGGTGGGGCCGCCCAAGTCCGAAATCACCCCCGTGAACCCCGGGACCCGATCACGAATGGTTTCGATCTCGGCAAGAATGCTCTCCTTGGAGCGATTTTGAATCACGCGCCCCTCATGCTCGGTAATCGAGCAGAAAGTACAGCCGCCAAAACAGCCCCGCATGATGTTCACGGAGAAGCGAATCATCTCCCAAGCGGGGATACGCGCGTTTCCGTATGACGGATGGGGAGCTCGCGCATAGGGCCGATCGAACACGTAATCCATCTCCTCCGTGGAGAGCGGGATGGGTGGTGGATTCAGCCAGATGTCCCGATTGCCGTGGCGCTGAACCAAGGCGCGGGCGTTACCGGGGTTGGTTTCCAAGTGAAGCACCCGGTTGGCATGGGCGTAGAGAATAGGATCAGCCTTCACTTGCCCGTACGCCGGCAGACGGATCACGGTGCGACCCCTGGCTGGCATCCGGTGCTTTCGGGCACCCTGTTCCGCCGTTTCGTCTGGAGTGGTCGCTTCGATCTCGCCGACACCGGGGGGCGAACACTGGGACGCAAAACGCACATTGACGTACGGACTGATACGCGCCTCCACCTTGCCCGGCGTATCAATGGCCGTTGAATCGACTTCGAACCAGTCATCCGGGGTATCCTGGCGAATCATCACCGTGCCGCGAACATCGGTTATCTGTGCGATTGACTCACCCCGCGCCAAACGGTGAGCAATCTCCACAATGGCACGCTCGGCGTTGCCGTATAAGACCATGTCGGCCTTGGCGTCCACCAAAATGGAGCGGCGGACTTTGTCCTGCCAGTAGTCATAATGAGCGATCCGTCTTAAGGACGCCTCGATCCCTCCCAGGATAATGGGCACATCGCCAAAGGCTTCGCGGCAACGCTGCGCGTAGACGATGCTGCAGCGATCCGGCCGGGCGCCACCGACGCCATCCGGAGTGTAGGCATCATCGGTGCGAATTTTCCGATCCGCCGTGTAGCGATTGATCATGGAATCCATGTTGCCCGCCGTCACCCCGTAAAACAGGTTTGGCCGACCCAACACGGCAAAAGCATCTTTGGAATGCCAATCGGGCTGAGCGATGATTCCGACCCGAAATCCTTGTGCCTCCAATACTCGGCCGATCACCGCCATGCCAAAACTGGGGTGGTCGACATACGCATCGCCGGTCACCAGAATGACATCGCAGCTATCCCAACCGAGCGCGTCCATCTCCTGCCGACTCATGGGCAGAAACGGTGCCGGACCGAAACACTCGGCCCAGTAGGCCGGGTAGTCGAAGAGCTGCTGGGTGGACGACATGGTGATACCTCGCAAGGGCCCGATATTCTAGCGCAATCGGGCAACCGGCGGCAGAACCACGGGTCGTGATCGTCCCAACGGCAACACGGCGAAGCCGACGTTGGGCCAAAACCGATGTCGATCACAGCCCGGATGACGATACCGTTTGTTCTGTCCGGGCAGTTCTTGCCCTGCTGACTTTTACCGGCGATCGCCGGACAATGGTGCGAGATCGGAATCAGGCCACCTGCGGAAAGACCCGCTTGTCGGAACCGGACAGCCAGGGAGCGATGATGAATGAGAACGTATTACCACGTTGCGGGTGGTTGGGAAACGACCCCCTGATGCTGCGCTATCACGACGAAGAATGGGGTGTGCCGGTTCATGACGATCGCAAATGGTTTGAGTTGATCCTGCTCGACGGTTTTCAGGCCGGGCTGTCCTGGCGAACGGTACTTCACAAACGCGCAGCCTTTCGCGATGTGTTCCACAACTTCGATCCCGAGCAGGTAGCAAGGATGACGGAAGCTCAGCTAGAAGCGGCCCGCCAAAATCCCGCTATTATTCGCAATCGAGCCAAAATACGAGCGGCTGTCAAAAACGCCCGGGCATTTCTAAGGGTTCAGGAAGCACTGGGCGGCTTCGACGATTTTGTGTGGTCATTTACGGACGGACGAGTCACTCACAACCATTGGCGTTCACTGAGCGAAATACCGACTACCACGCCCTTGTCCGATGAGCTAAGCAAGGCACTCAAGTCGAAGGGATTCAGCTTCGTGGGCAGCACCATATGTTATGCGTTTCTGCAGGCTGCAGGGGTGGTGAACGACCACCTCATTAGTTGCTTCAGGCATCAAAGACTGCGAGAGCTCAGCCCGAGTTAGGCATGCGCCACGGTGCTACCGGTCGTCGAGAACCGCATCTGCCTGGCGCCCTTTTCGCCGGTTTTGTAGGCTTCGGCCTTCAAGGAAATCAAACAAGAAAGCTTATTCGACGCGAAAGGAGTTTGCGGATGCGAAATGTCTTAAACCTCATCGCCTTTCTATTCTTACTGCTCACCTCAGTGCCAACCGCGATTGCCGATGACACGCTGGTAACGGTTCCGCAAGGTCGGATAGCCGAAATCGAACGCCGTTTGATCCACCTGGAGGCACGGCAAAACGGAGAACTCGCGGTACCGGTGGGTACCGTAGTGGCATTCTTCGGCGACGAGATCCCTTTCGGCTGGTTACTCTGCGACGGCCGTGCACTCCCACCCGGTTACTCGGAATTGCAGGCCCTAGTGGGCGAGAACCTCCCCGATTTGAGAGGCATGTTTCTGCGTGGCCGGACCGACGGACGTGAACTCGGCTCGTATCAACCCGATGCGCTCATTGAGCACGCTCACTTGGTTCTCAGCCCCACAAAAGCGCGCACATCGTCACGACTGTCGGCGCAAAGAAGCATCGCCGCGAGCGGCATCAGTGGCGAAGTGGAGGACTATGAGCTGCGAGGTTCCGGTTTACCGCCCTCTCGCGGACAAACCTCGGAAACAGGAAATGCCCAGGAAACCCGGCCAAAAAATATCGCTGTTCATTGGATTATCAAATACTAAGACTTGACCGACCGGTATCGACTACGGGATCGTTTAATCAGTGGATGAGTTAAAACACGCGCGACAAATACACCGCAAACTGCTGCCTTTCCGTCAGCCAGGAATCAACGTGCGACAAAAACATCTGACTCGGCGCCGATCAATCTTCTAATATAGTGAAATTGTTGAATCGGAGCTAAAGGATGCCGGGGACATCGACGCGCTGTCACCTTAACAACACATACGCTCGCAACGGCCATCAAAAAGAATCGCCGCCGCTATTCGGGTCCAGACGTCCTATCATGTGGATCGGTATGTTTTTGACTGCCACCACGCTACTTGGCGGCGTCATATCACCGGCCAGCGCAGACCCTCGCCAGGGCTATGATGAATGCGTACTTCAACACTTGGCGGATGCGAAACTGGACTTGGCGTCGCAACTCATCATCCAAGCCTGTCGCGAAAACTACGGTTCCGGTCAGAACGTCCCCCCGAAACGGCGGGCCTACAACGAATGCCTGCTAACACACCTACCGGGCGTGCTGAGTCCACGGGCCGTGATTGAAATTCGCGATGCCTGTCAGAACCGCAACCGATGAACTCCGAAGGCTGCCCGAGCGGCCAACAACGCGACACGCGATCCGTCCGGCTATATCGCGGTGAGGATGTGGCGTTTTTGGCGGCGATGGTTCGCGATGCCATCCTGGTGACGGGCAAAACCGCCTACCCTCCAGAACAGTTGGCGGCCTGGGCGCGCTTTACCGATGATATCGACACATTTGGTGACCAATTGGAGAAGGGAGATACCTGGGTTATCACCCAGGACGATCATCCAGTGGCGCTTGCACAATTATATCCCTTCGATCACGTCGCCCTGCTCTATACCCATTGCGAGTACGCGCGAACGGGACTGGCCTCCATGCTTTACGGCATACTTGAAGCCAAGGCCATCGCAACAGGAGCTACGCTGTTGACCACACATGCCAGCCGCATTTCCAAACCCCTGTTCGAACGCTTCGGATTTCGCCCCGTGACTACGGAATATCCAATGCGGCATGGTGTTCAGATAGAACGTTATCGCATGCAAAAATCGCTTGAACCCACGACGGGTAGGATACATCCCTCAGTTCGAGCGGCTGAATAGCCCCCTTGGCGGGCGACCTACGTATCGAAACAACACCACCGGACGGAGTATGAGTACCTCGTGAGCTTTCTCGATACCCTAAGCGCCGGCCGAGACATCCGACGCGTCAATCAAATCTTGATGATTCTGGCCCAAAACGGCCTGGAAGACATTGCCGACCGACTGGGCTTTGCCAGTTTGCTGACAAAAATCGAAAGACGAATCGGTGTCAAGCCAACCTATGACGCCAGCCTATCGGCCGCGGAGCGAACCGTGCTGGCCTTTCAGGAAATGGGGCCAACCTTCATCAAGCTGGGGCAGCTGCTCGCCACCCGGGTTGACCTACTGCCACCCGATTGGATCGAAGCGTTCGAAACGCTACAAGATCGCGTTCCGGCGCTCCCTTGGAACGAAATCGTCGTATCGGCGGAAAAGTCTCTGGGAAGAAACCCTGAGACCGTATTCGACAGCATCGACAAACAACCTCTCGCCGCCGGTTCCATCGCCCAGGTCCATCGCGCAGTGCTGGCGGGCGATAATGTCGTGGTTAAAATACAGCGTCCGGAAATCACCGAAATTGTCGAATCGGACCTGCGGTTACTGAACGCCCTCGCCGAATGGCTTGAAGCCCAAGTGGAATCGCTGCAGCGATTCCGACCTCGGCAAGTCGTGCGCCAGTTCGCCACGTCTTTGCGGCGTGAATTGGACTTCACCCGCGAGTGTCGAGCCTCCGATCGCATCCGTAGCAACTTCGAAGACGTCGATTACATCGTCATCCCGAAAGTTTACTGGGAACTCACTTCACCCAAACTCAGTGTCCAGGAATATTTGGACGGCATACCCGCCCGTGAGGTCGATGCGATCAAGGCCGCCGGCCTGGATTGTCACCTACTCGCTCAACGCAGTGTTGACACGTTTTTGCGGATGGCCTTGGAACATGGTTTTTTCCATGCCGACCCCCATCCGGGAAATTATTTTTTTCTCCCCGACAACCGCCTCGGCTTGATCGATTTCGGCTTGGTCGGGACCCTAAGTGATCACCGGCGAGGGCAACTGGCCCTGCTGCTAAATGGCGCGATCCTCGGCGATGCATCGGCTGTCACCGACGTACTCGTTGATTGGGCCGACGAGGCGGATGTCGATCTGGACAGCCTCAGTCACGACATTCAGGCACTGCTGGATGAATATCAGGGAAGCACCCTTGCTCAAATCGATATGGGCGTTGCTTTGGGGCAGCTCACCACCCTTGCCCGCGACTATCAGCTCAGCCTGCCGCCGGATTTGACGCTGCTTATCAAGGCCGTGACAACCCTAGAAGCGTTAGGACGTCGCCTCGACCCGGAGTTCGATTTGATGTCGGAAGCCGAACCATTCGTGCAGCGAGCAATCCTCCAACGCTATTCCCCCGAGTCCTTGTTTCGAAGAGGTATACGCTCGGCGAATACGATGCTGAACATGGTCACGGAATTGCCGAGAGATCTGCGGCGGTTGCTGCACGGCATGCGCCGGGGAACCTTTCCCGTTGAGATCACGATTCCGGAACTCGACGAATTCGGTCAGCGTGTTGAAAAAGCCGCCAATCGGGTCACCATCGGGATTGTCGTTGCGGCGCTGGTGGTGGGCTCTTCTATTGCACTGACCGTCGATGCAGGGCCTAAGTTGTTCGGTTTGCCGTTTTTTGGAATCAGCGGATTTATTGTCGCCAACATGGGAGGATTCTGGATTCTCTACGCCATATGGAGAACCCGGCATTAGCGTTTGGTTGAGAGCTGCGCTGGGACGGCGCGCGTTCATCGGCTCATTCGTGACGGCTCATAAACACCACTGAGGACACTGCCGTGACACCCGAAACCATAAATGCCTTTTGGTTTGAGAAACTGGAACCTCGCCAGTGGTGGCAAAAAGACCCTGTTCTGGATCAAAACATTCGTGATCACTTCTCCGCGATCCATGCGGCCGCCATGAAGTGCGAATTGTGGCAATGGCGAAACACCGCAGAAGGTCGGCTAGCCGAGATCCTGGTCTTGGATCAGTTCTCACGCAATATTTATCGTGATACGCCAAATGCATTCGCGTGCGATCCCCTGGCACTGGCACTGGCGCAAGAAGCTATTCAACTTGGCGTGGACGATTCATTGCCTGATACAAAGCGTGCTTTCCTCTATATGCCCTATATGCACAGCGAATCGCGCGCCATCCACCAGGAAGCCGTCCTGCTTTTCAGCTCACCGGGTCTTGAATCACAGCTCGACTTCGAGCTGAAGCACCAAGCCATTATCGATCGATTCGGTCGTTATCCTCATCGGAACGCTATCCTAGGGCGAATGTCCACCGCGGAGGAGAATCAGTTCCTGACCCAAGCCGATTCATCCTTTTGACCAGATGGCCGCTGGCGAGGAAGTTGGAACGAAAACGAGCCCCCCAAAAAAACCGGCGTCCCTGTTGAAGGAACGCCGGTTGATTCATCAAACGAATCGCATGAGACCAACTAGGCAACCGAAGTCGTAGAGGACTCGTCAGGTAGTTTGGTGAGTTGGTGAACGCGGGCGATGCACTGCAGAACGAAGCCACCCAAAGCATACAATGCCCATGCCAGCACCACGAAACCCCAATGGATCGGAGCGGCGAACAGCTCTTCTGCATAGAAGAACGTATGCCCCCACTCGTTAAGACCCAAATTCGGCATGATCAAAATGGGGCCGGCGACTGCCAGACCAAGCGGCACCGAAATCCGGTTGGCAAAATCGGGCAAACGCGTATGCACCCACACAAAACCGAACACCAAACCCACTAATGCTGCCGGAATCGCAAAATAGAACAACGCGATGTGCGTCGGCGTGAAGTCGGTGTCGCGAATCGTGGTTTGATGCCATGCGGCGTCGGCTTCCACGAACAATCCGAAAGCGACCACAGCCAGGAAACTCGCAACGGCAAGAACCGAGAAGATATAGTAGTAGCGTCGAAGCTCCATCTGCGGGCTCAACAAATGCAATTGCTTGTCACGGGTAAGCCAAAGCACCACGACGGCGATTAACCCCACCAGGGGGATCACGGTCATCTGAATATAAAACAGGCTCATCCAATAAACCTGAAATTCAGGCTCGAAATAATCCATACCGACCGTGAAAGAATAATATTGCTGATACCACCGGTAGACGCCAAACAGCGCGCCGGCCAGCAACAACAAGCCAAAAGCAAAAACCCACGGCACTTTCGGAGCCGCAGTGTCATCGACAGCGGTCTGGTGACCGACAACAGGGGCATTGTTGAGCACAGAGCTCATCTTCGAATCCTCCTAACGAACGCACCCGCATCAGAACGGGCAAATGACTATGATTATTGTGATTGCGGTTCCTGAGTCACTTCGGAACGCTAAGAAAATACTAGGAACGATTGAACGTTAGGTCAAATAAATAGTGACGCTTCGTTTACTCTCCTTTTCGGCGCCGCCCGAATCACCAAATCAAGCCGAAAACGCCCTATTCTCCTGGGTCGGCGGAATCAATCGGACGCTAGAAAATCAGACCCACGGATCGACTTGGAACGAATCGAGCATCTGGCTCATCCTTCCGAAAAAATCAGCTGAGCCGGTCGGGCCGAAGTGATAGGAAAAAGTCTGGGATTCAAAGCCAAGACAATCCGACCGATTTAATGAGGTATGGTCTCGGCTCTCTCATATCAGGTCACTCGACAGGCCGGGACACGGGCCGACAACAAACATCACGCCAGCTACCCGATAAAACAAGCCCGCATTGCCTTCGGGAGTCTTACCTAACGGGACAAAGACGTATTAAGTAGTCCGATCCATTGCTGTGACCTACATGGCCATCGGGAGTACGGTCCCCGAATCTGCCAAAAAAAAGCCTCGGACGTGGCGAACGTCCGAGGCTTTTTCTTAGGCTTTCAGTGATGCCGCTAGCTGTCTTCGCGACTCAACATATGCATTACGCAGACTGAGCCGGCACCCATCATATGCACAGCGGCATTTTGAGCGCCGTCGACTTGCCGCTTGCCCGCTTCTCCGCGCAGTTGCAAGGTCGCGTCCCATACCTGCGCTAAGCCGGTCGGACCACCCGGATGGCCACGCGCAATCAAGCCGCCATCGGTGGAAAACGGAATCCGTCCGCCAATTTTAGTGGCGCCTTCCAACACCAGCTTGTCGCCTTCGCCCTCGTCGCAAAAGCCCATCAACTCGTAGTACATCAACTCTTCAATGGGAAATGCGTCGTGCACGTGCACCAAACTGATATCTTCCGGACCTAAGCCCGCCTCTTCATAACACGCCTTAGAAGTAGTGCGGGTCAGTTCGCTGGGTCCGACTACCGCGCCCAGGAACACATGACCATCGACATACTGCTCCGACTGCAACTGCGAAGCCACCACCCGAACGAGAGGACGACCGTTGGCCAATTTCTGGGCCCATTCCTTATTCGCCACAATGGCACAGGCAGCGCCGCCACCGGTTGCGCAAGCCATCATCGACGTATGCGGATAGGCCACGGCCTTCGCACTCAAAACCTCTTCCGCCGTAACTTCGTGGTCAGATTGACGCTGAGCCATGGGGTTGAAGCGGGCGTGGTTCCAGTTCTTTGCCGCGATCTCGGCGAAAATCTCCGGCTTAGTTCCGTATTCATGCATACGGCGAACCGCCCACATGGCGAAAAAACCGGCCGGAAGCACGATGCCCTCGATGCGCGGCCCTTGTGCCGTCATCATCTGCATCATCATCTGCCCCATGCGCACGATATCGTCGAAACCCAGTGCCATGGCCATGCCAACCTTACCGCTGGCGACTTGCAGGCAAGCTTCGCGGAAAGCGGTTGAACCAGTAGCCGAGGCATTTTCGACGTGAACGACCGGCAATCCGGTCAGTCCCAGATCTTTGGCGATCGCCACACCTTCGGTCATATCACCCATGATGTAGCCGTTGTAGAGATAGCCCATTTCCTTGAAGGACGTGCCGGCATCTTTCAGTGCGTCCTTAGCGGCTGTATAAGCCATCTCCCGGTTCGTTTTGCCGTGTTTGCCGAAGGGGTGCATTCCCACGCCGACGACGTAGACATCTTCCAACATCCTAAATTACCCCTTACTTACTTCTTAATCGGTTCGAAACCAAAGGTGCACATTTCCGTGTCACCCTTCTTCTTGACCGGGATGGCAATCAGACCCATGGGCATACCGATTTCCCAATCACCTTTCTGCCCAGAGATCACCGCCTGAACGCGCACGCCTTCTGGCAAATCGATTTGACCCACGCCGTGAGCGCGGCCATCACCCATTTTGGCTGCACCCATGAACGGCATCGTAATCCAGGTCCAGGAATACAAAACGCCTTCCGGGGACAACTCCACGTCCTCAACAGGGGTCTCAGTCAAAGGACATTGATATCGACGCGGGAAAAAATACTTATCGGCGGCGGGACTATAGGACGCCAACAAACGCGGCCGTTCCCCTTCCTCCTCGGGGATTCGGAAGTAGCCCTCCTCCAACGGTACCTGCTTTGGCATTACACGATACTCCTAAGTGTGAAAATACATCCTTGTCATTATACCTGCCGTTCTCCCCAGGCTCTCGCTCAACGGTAACGCGAAGCTGATACCAGGGCTGCTTGAGGTGGGATTTGGCAGGTCAAAACGCATCTGCTCAACGGCAAGCGCCCCACGCCTTAGGCGTGGGGCGCTGATGTAAAGCAGAGACAACTAAGCGGCTTTGCTCGGTCCGGTCGGAACCTCGCTGAAAGGTACACCTTTGTCGAGACGAACATCGGTGGGTAGACCCAACACTCGCTCACCGATGATGTTACGTTGAACTTCGTCGGTACCACCGGCGATACGAATCGCGGGGATACCCAGGTACGCTTGCTGCCACATGCCTTCCATCATGGCTTCCGACTTGTCGGTCAGAACACAGGAAGCGCCCTGAAGCTCCATGATGAAAGCTGCCATTTCCTGGATCAACAGCCCCATGGCCAACTTCATGATCGAACCCTCCGGCCCCGGCAAAGCGCCTTGGGACAAGGCGGATAAGGTGCGCTGACCGGTCAGTTCCAACGCTTTGAAACGTGCCGAGAATTCAGCGAGTTTCTGGCGAACGCCACCGTGTTGGAGAGCAGGGGTATCGCCGATATAGACATCGTCCAACAAACTGAACATTTGGCCCATGCCCATGTCGCCACCCAACATACCGCCGCCACCGCCGATACTCATCCGCTCATTCATTAGCGTCGTGATCGCCACGCTCCAGCCTTGGCCGACTGCGCCTAATCGGTTGGAATCGGGTATTCGGACGTCGTTAAAGAACACTTCGTTAAAGTTCGCGCCACCGGTAATTTGCTTGATCGGGCGAACTTCGATACCCGGCGTCGACATATCAACGATGAAATAGGTCAGCCCCTTGTGCTTAGGGACAGAGGGATCGGAACGAGTGACGAGAATACCCCATTGGCTGTAATGACCGCCGGAAGTCCATACTTTCTGACCGTTGATCACCCATTCGTCGCCATCCTTAACCGCTTTGGTCCGAAGACCGGCCAAGTCGGAACCCGCGCCTGGCTCACTGAACAGCTGACACCAGACCTCGTCGCCACGGAGCATGGGCGGCAGATAGCGGTCTTTTTGCTCGTTGGTGCCGTGGGTCATGATGGTCGGCCCGGCCATACCGATGCCGATCATAAAAATATTGGCCGGCGTGTTGAACTTGGACTCTTCTTGCCCCCAAATGACTTGCTGCATGATGTTACCGCCCCGGCCGCCATACTTCTTCGGCCAGGTGATCACGCCCCAACCGGCATCCGCTTTCTTGCGTTGCCATTCCTGGGCCTTACGGACCATTTCGTTTTCTGCCTCGCCACGGGGATCACCTCCCTCTGCCTCGGCGAACATGGCCATCATGTTCGTCGCTTCGGTTCGAGGCTCGGCGTTTTTAGATAACCACTCGCGAACTTCCGCCCGGAATTCCGCTTCCTGCGGGGAATCATTGAAATCCATCTTCAATCCCTCCTGAAAATCTTTGTCGAATCAACACCCTGGAGTCACGCTCGGTACCGGGGCATTGTCAAGCAGCAGCTTGCTCCAAGCATTGCATCAAGCGCTCCCGCCACATCATCGAGCCGCCAAGCACGCTTTCAAGATGCTTGGCACGCTTCATGTGCAAGTGGGGATCCGCTTCCCAGGTAAACCCGATACCACCGTGGATTTGGACGTTTTCTTCCGCCGCAAATCGATAGGCATCAATACCCATCACGCGGGCGCTGCTGGCGGCTTGGCGCACGTTTTCGGGTGAATGCTCCAGCGCCCATGCAGCGTAGTAAGCGCTCGAGCGGGCCATTTCCACTTTGACGAACATATCCGCGATGCGGTGTTTAATCGCTTGGAAAGAACCGATCGGGCGGCCGAATGCGTAACGCTCCTTGGCATAGTTGGTGGCCATTTCTAGCGCCGATTGCGCACCACCCACCTGCTCGAATGCGATCAAGGCAGCAGCCTTGTATAGCATGTCATCGAGATACTCCCACCCCTTGCCGGCCACTCCCAGTAGCTCTCCTTCGGCGCCGTTGAACGTCAGTCGTGCCTGCTTGCGCGCGCGATCCATGGACTGCACCAGTTCACGACTCACTTGCGCGCTACGTAGATCGACCGCGTACAGCGATACACCTTCCGCCGAACGGGCGGCCACGATCCCCAAATCGGCCGACAAACCATCGGCAACCGGCACCTTCACGCCGGTGAGCTTGTTGCCGTCGGCTTTGAGTTGAATACCGCCTTGGTCCAAACGACCTTTCTCCGACAGTGCCACGGTCGCAATGGATTCACCGCTAGCGATTCGGGAAAGATACTTTTTCTTTTGCTCTTCCGAGCCGGCTGCCTTGATCACTTCGGCGGCCATGAAAATGGATGAATCAAATGGGGAACACGCCAAGGCCTTACCCATTTCTTCAGCCAACACAGCCAATTCCAGATAACCCATGCCAGCCCCACCGAATTCTTCCGGAATGGCCATACTCGGCCAACCCGCTTCGGCCATTTGGCTCCAGAGCTTCTCGTCATAGGTCGCGTCGGAGTCGAGGATTTTGTGCACTGCACTGAGTGGAGACAAATCGGACAAGAGCCGCTTGGCCGAGTCGCGAATCATCTCTTGATCTTGAGAGAATGCAAAGTTCATGGCTTGAGCTCCTTTCAAGCACGAATGTTTCGAATCGATCCACCGTTCGGTGGACATGATTGCTGGAACGGATTCGAGGACACAACGCAGGAAAACGAAACCCGGAAAAACATCACCGAGGTTCTGTCAATCCGTGTTTTGTCTGTTGTTCAACGTGGCGCGTCGATCAGCGTTATCGTAGTTGTTACGCGCCTGAGCGATATGCTCTCTCCTCCGGATGCGTCACTAGTATCACAAAACGGTCGTTCAAGGCTAGTATTCGTGGCCCCAAAACACGACGCGCCGGTGGACCATCTTCGCCAAGCGATGAGGAATAATCGGACAACACCTATCCCCGGTCGACGATATCGACAAACCGCGGGCGTTTGATATTTCGATATTCGAGACGCCGTTCTAGAATGTTAGGCCAGAATCATTAGCGCCTAAAGCCGCTGCACTGATTCCACCAACGACTCATTATCGATACGAACGAGGCAACTGCCCATGTACCAAAGAATCCTTTTGGCGTTCGACGGCTCCCCTGAAGGTCACGCTGTGCTGAGGCAGGGGGCTGACCTCGCGGTACTATGTGGTGCTGAAGTCTGTTTGCTCGCCGTTTTGACCATCCCCTCGGGGGTGGCGATTGCAGAAAGCATTCTGCCCCCCGAAGTTGAACCAGAGGCGCGTGAAACTGCACAACAAGCCCTGCGGACGGGCGCAGCGGCGCTCCGATCACGCGGGGTGTCTATCCAGCAACGGTTAACGACGGGCGAGCCAGTTGACCAGATCGCCGCAGTGGCGCGCGACTTTCAGGCCGATCTTGTTGTGGTGGGACACGGGCATCGTGGCAAACTGGCGCAGTGGTGGAGTGGGTCGGTCGGAAAGAGTCTGCTCGGGCACCTGCCCTGCAGCCTGTTAGTTGCCATAGAACCCGAACAGGCTGATCCTAACAGAATAAATCAGGGGTACTAGGAGTCGGCCATGGAGACAAAGGCCAATCAACCGCATTGTGTTTTCTGCCAAGTGATCAGCGGCACGTTACCCGCCAGCCGGGTAATGGAAGACGATCACTGCGTTGTGTTTATGGATATTTTCCCGCTCCGACCGGGCCATACATTAGTGGTACCCAAGGTGCATCATCAATATCTCAACGAGTTGGAACCGGAGCTGCGCAATCATGTTATTGATGTAGGAACCCGGATAGCAGATGCCATTCGTCGGAGTGACCTGCCCTGTGATGGATTCAATTTCGCGGTGAATGAAGGACGCGCGGCACAACAAACCGTTCCCCATTGCCATCTTCACGTATTACCGCGTAAGCGCGGCGATCTTTTCGGGTTGGTGGGACAAGTACTCAAAAAACCCATTCAAGTGTTGCTCAAGCCCAACAATCGACAGCAACTCGACCGTCAAGCCGCCAGCATTGCGAACCACTTGAAGTAAATGGGCCTTCGACCACCACAGGTTTTGTTTCTGCGAAAGGTTGCTAGATCAATAAGGCCGGTTTCCCGGCCTTATTGATTGATCGTCTTTGCGGATTAATCAGGCGATGGTGATCTCAGGATCCAAATAGACATCTTGGATGGCATTCAGGAGCGCCACCCCCTCTTTCATGGGTTTCTGGAAAGCTTTACGCCCTGAAATCAACCCCGTCCCTGCGGCCCGCTTGTTGATCACAGCGGTCTTCACGGCCTGCGCCAGATCGTTTTCGCCCGAAGCGCCGCCGGAGTTGATCAGACCGGCCCGTCCCATATAGCAGTTGGCGACCTGATATCGGGTCAGATCGATGGGGTTGTCGCTGGTCAATTCATCGTAAACTTTTTTGTGGGTTTTGCCGAACTTGATGGCGTTGTAACCGCCGTTATTCTCAGGCTGTTTTTGCTTGACGATATCCGCACCGATCGTCGCCGCCAGATGGTTGGCTTGTCCGGTCAAATCCGCCGACACATGGTAGTCGACCCCTTCGTGGGTGAAGGCACTGTTACGAAGGTACGCCCACAAGATGGTCACCATTCCCAGCTCGTGCGCGTAGGCAAATGCCTCGCTGACTTCCTGGATCTGCCGACGAGAATCCGGTGAACCGAAATAGATGGTGGCCCCTACCCCGATGGCACCCATCTCGAAGGCCTGATCGATGCTCGCGAAAAGGGTTTGATCGTGGATGTTCGGATAGGTCAGCAGTTCGTTGTGGTTGAACTTCATGATGAAGGGGATTTTCGGCGCATATTTGCGTGCCACCATGGCCAATACCCCGTAGGTCGATGCCACGGCGTTGCAGCCGCCTTCGATGGCAAGCTCGCAAATATTGGCCGGATCAAAATAAGCCGGATTCGGCGCGAAGGATGCCCCGGCCGAATGCTCGATCCCTTGGTCAACCGGCAATATCGACAAGTAACCCGTTCCCGCCAGACGCCCGGTATTGAACAACTGCTGCAAGTTGCGCAGAACAACGGGACTACGATCCGACTGTAATAACACACGATCAACAAAATCCGGTCCCGGAAGGGCTAACGTATCGCGGGGAATCCCCGTGCACTCATGCGAAAGTAAGCCTTCGGCTTCTGTTCCCAAAAGCCCTTGGATATCAATCATAGGAAAACTCCCTTATCCCGTCGTCCGCAGAGGGTGGATCACGTCGTCTGAGGCATGACGAAACCGGCCCGTTCT
Source organism: Pseudomonadota bacterium (assembly GCA_034189865.1). Lineage (NCBI taxonomy): Bacteria > Pseudomonadati > Pseudomonadota > Pseudomonadota bacterium. The sequence goes on from JAXHTV010000002.1 coordinate 164,238, forward strand.
GTATCGATCGTCGCCACCGGTTCGTCACGCAGCCGTCGCCGAAAGCGGTTTTAAGGCATCACGGCGATGAGTATTATAACGTTCCATCCCTTTAACCGCAGTAATATTGCCGGACCGCCAAGCGATCGAAGGAAGTCGGTGATGTCGAAATTTGTGTTGGCGCTGGATCAAGGCACTACCAGCTCGCGGGCCCTGTTGTTCGATTGCGACGGGAACATCATCGACACGGCCCAAGCGGAGTTTACGCAGCTTTTCCCACGGGCTGGCTGGGTTGAGCACGACCCGAACGAGATTTGGTCGACCCAGCGACAGGTGGCTGAGCGTCTGCTTCATGACACGAAAACGTCGCCTAGCGACATCGCCACCATTGGGATCACCAACCAGCGGGAAACCACCGTGCTGTGGGATCGTCGCACCGGCGAACCGTTATACAACGCGATTGTTTGGCAATGCCGACGCACAACTGCCCTGTGTGAGCAGTTGATCGCCGACGGCCTGGCCGACGAAGTGGCCAAACGCACCGGTTTGGTCATCGACGCCTATTTCTCCGGCACCAAGCTCGCTTGGCTGCTTGACCACGTTCCAGACGCGCGGGCGCGCGCAGAAGCCGGTGAACTGGCATTCGGCACGATCGACAGCTGGCTCATCTGGAAGCTCACGGAAGGACGTGAACATCTCACCGACATCACCAACGCATCCCGCACAATGTTATTTAACATCCACACCCGGCAATGGGACGAATTTTTATTGCGTTTGTTGCAAATCCCCCGCGAGGTGTTGCCAGAAGTCAAGCCATCTTCCGGTGAACTGGGTGTGACCCGCGTGTTTGGGAACGAGATCTGCATATCGGGCGTAGCAGGCGACCAACACGCGGCGCTGTTCGGCCAGGCTTGCCATTCCGTTGGGCAAGCAAAAAACACTTATGGCACTGGCTGTTTCGTTCTCATGAACACGGGTGAGCAGCCGGCAAAAACCACCGGCCGTTTGATCAACACTATCGCATGGCAACTGGGTGATGGTGCCCCGGTGGAATACGGGCAGGAAGGTTCAATCTTTATCGCCGGCGCCCTGATTCAATGGTTACGCGACGGCCTTGGCCTGATTCAGACCAGCGCGGAAGTCGAAGCCCTCGCACGTCAGGTTCCCGACAGCAACGGTGTCTATATCGTGCCGGCGTTCGTGGGTTTAGGCGCACCGCATTGGGACCCCAATGCGCGCGGGACGATCATTGGTCTCACGCGGGGCACCAATCGCTACCACATCGCGCGAGCCGCGCTGGAAGCTATCGCACTCCAAACCTGGGACGTCTTGAACGCCATGCAAAGCGAGTCGAAGATTACACTGGATCGGCTCCGCGTGGATGGGGGCGCATCGCAGAGCGATCTTTTGATGCAGATCCAAGCCGATCTGATCGGCGTGCCCGTAGAACGATCGAGACACCCCGAGACAACGGCACTCGGCGCTGCGGTTCTGGCAGGACTGGGCGTTGGATTCTGGCCCTCCCCCGATGTGTTGCGATCGATGAATCCGGTTACTCGCACCTTCACTCCGTCTTCCAGCGCGGCTTGGCGGAATCCGCTGATCGAAGGTTGGCAACGGGCGGTGGAACGAGCCCGGCACTGGGACCGGCCGGAACGTTAAGCAAAAACCAAAGAACAACAGCCACTGTAACCCACTCGACTAAGCAAATTTCGAGACTTCTCAATTATGTATCCCGTCGTACGCGCGCTTTATCACTTGGGACGTGAATCCTTCCGTCCCCGGCCTCACGTTCTCACCGAAGAACTCCGCCTTTCGATGCGGGTCATGCCTTGGGATTGTGACGCCAATCTTCATATCAACAACGGTCGCTATCTCACACTGATGGATTTGGGGCGAATGCAACTATTCGTCCGGCACGGATTGTTGCGGCGCTTTATGGGGCGCGGCTGGGGGGTGGTCGCGGCATCAGTTCATGTCGTCTACCACCGCCCAATCAATCTGTTCAAAGCCTTCCAGATGGGCACACGCGTGGCCGCGGCCACCGACAAGTTCATGACTATCGAACACGCCATGTACTCTGGTGAGCGCATGTGCACACTGGCCCACGTCAACGTCGCGTTCACCGACAAACGCGGCATCGTCCCGTCGGTCGAAGTGATCAAGATGCTCGATCTCAGCCGCCATCAAATCCCCACCATCACCACAATCGAACAAGCCGCGCGCGCGACCGATCAGGCCCTCCTCGCGGCAATTCGTCGTTGGAACGATCAAGCAGGCGTGTCCGGTCAAAAACACGATAAACACTGACTGACAGAGCGATTGTGTTTCACAAAACTGAAACATAGAATAGCCGCCGCCGTCGCGATTAAAACCAGTCGAAATCGCACGATTCCCGGATCAATCCGCCCAAGTTAGTGGGTAATACCGGGTGACGGAGAGAATGCTGTCCGCTGAGGCCTTGTTGGGTTTCGTGAAGCGACCGCAGACGTCACGACTGACAAACTGAAGTCATAAGGAGATTGCAAATGCGCGCTTTCACGAGCCGTATCTGCGTTGCAACCCTGCTTTGCGTGGGCACTTTTGTCCCAACCGCCGGTGCGATTGAACGCGGCATTACCATCACGCCCGGAATCAACTACTACTGGTGGGATCGGGAACGAACCCTCGAAGACAACCTCGGTGTTCGGCTCGGATTCGGTTATCAGATCAACGAGAACTGGTCGACCGAATTGGTGGTGGCTGACGTCGATACCCACTTCGAGTCTTTGAAGGACGTCGATGCCGACCTCACCCATCTCCAAATCGATCTCATGTACACATTCTTTCCGGATTCCCGGATGCGGCCCTACCTGGTCGTAGGCGCCGGCGGCGGGATCTTCGAACGTGACGACCGCAGCGAGAGCGAACCGCTAATCGACTGGGGTTTGGGATTGCGAACTCAAGTCAGTGAACGCATCGCGATCTTGGGTGATGTGCGAGCCTACACGTCTACCGAAACCAAAGATGACGATGTGGTGGCCATGTTGGCAGCCAGCTTTAATTTCGGCCAGAAAACCCCGCTGGACAGTGACGGTGATGGTGTAACGGACGACATGGATCAATGTCCTGATACCCCGGCCGGCGTGGCGGTTGATAAAGCGGGCTGCCCGCTGGACAGCGATGGTGATGGCGTGGCCGATTACCTCGACAAATGCCCCGACACTCCGGAAGGCGTGGAAGTCAATGCCGACGGTTGCCCGCTGGACAGCGATGGTGACGGCGTGGCCGACTACCTCGACAAATGCCCCAAGACACCCAAGGGCGCCAAAGTCGACGAGAACGGCTGCCAAATCATCCTGAAAGAACCGGTCAGCATCAAGCTGGAAGTCCTGTTCCCGACCAACTCGGCCGCCATCGCTCCGACCTACTATCCGGAGATCAAAGAAGTCGCCGACTTCATGGTCGAATACCCCAGCACCGAGGTGACCATCGAAGGCCATACCGATAGCACCGGCGCCGCCGAGTACAACCGCGTGTTGTCACAGCGTCGTGCCAACGCCGTACGTCAGGTCTTGCTCGAACGCTACAGCGTCGATGCCAAGCGCGTCCGTGCCGTGGGCTATGGTGAAGAGCGGCCCGTGGCCGACAACGGCACCGCCGCAGGCCGTCAAGCCAACCGGCGTGTCGTCGCTGTGCTCAAGGCCACCAAAGAAAAGGTATTGCAGAAAGACTAATCAACAGTCCAACGCATACCAAAAAAGGCCCGGTAGAAAACACCGGGCCTTTTTGAACAGTATCGGCAGCAAACACGAAAGGTGAAGAAATCCCGTTGCGACGACCCGGGTGATATGAAACCATAGATAGCAATTGCATATCGTCTGCGTTGGGCCTATGCTCTGCCCCGACTAACGACGGAGTAGCGATTCTCAGCAGGGCATTCACTCACTCCGGTTCGAGCAGCGCTGCAGACCCATACAGTTTCTGCTGCCTTGTTGCAATCAAACTTATCAATTACGGATAAAACCGAAAGGAGTCAGTCAATGAGACTTCGCCATTCCGCACTCGCTCTGGCACTGGCCAGCGGCATCGCCGCCATTCCTGCCGCTCACGCGGTGGACAGTGGGCCCGTCATCACGTTGGGTGGTACATCCACGTTCTTCGGTGACGACCGTGATATCGACATCACGGACAGCACCGTCGAAGACGCCATGGGTGGCAGCCTTGGCCTGGGTTATCGCTTCAATGAACACTGGATGACAGAATTGGTCGCTGCCTACGCCGGAACGGAGCTGGAAGGTACCGATCTGGATGTCGACTTCGGCCGTGTTCAACTCGACGTACTGTACTTGTTTGCGCCCGATAGCGTGATCCACCCCTATGTTGTGGTCGGTGGCGGTGGCGGCCGCTTTGACGCCGATACCGATCTGCTGGAGGACGATGATGACGCTCTATGGAACTACGGCTTGGGCTTGATGGCCGAGCTGACCAACAACCTGATGCTGCGCGGTGACGTCCGCGGCTACTATGCCGCCGACGAAGACACCACCGACGTCACCGGTTTGTTGGCCCTAAGCTACATTTTCGGTGCCGAACCGGCTGTCGACAGTGACGGTGATGGTGTAACGGACGACATGGATCAATGTCCTGATACCCCGGCCGGCGTGGCGGTTGATAAAGCGGGCTGCCCGCTGGACAGCGATGGTGATGGCGTGGCCGATTACCTCGACAAATGCCCCGACACTCCGGAAGGCGTGGAAGTCAATGCCGACGGTTGCCCGCTGGACAGCGATGGTGACGGCGTGGCCGACTACCTCGACAAATGCCCCAAGACACCCAAGGGCGCCAAAGTCGACGAGAACGGCTGCCAAATCATCCTGAAAGAACCGGTCAGCATCAAGCTGGAAGTCCTGTTCCCGACCAACTCGGCCGCCATCGCTCCGACCTACTATCCGGAGATCAAAGAAGTCGCCGACTTCATGGTCGAATACCCCAGCACCGAGGTGACCATCGAAGGCCATACCGATAGCACCGGCGCCGCCGAGTACAACCGCGTGTTGTCACAGCGTCGTGCCAACGCCGTACGTCAGGTCTTGCTCGAACGCTACAGCGTCGATGCCAAGCGCGTCCGTGCCGTGGGCTATGGTGAAGAGCGGCCCGTGGCCGACAACGGCACCGCCGCAGGCCGTCAAGCCAACCGGCGTGTCGTCGCTGTGCTCAAGGCCACCAAAGAAAAGGTATTGCAGAAAGACTAATCAACAGTCCAACGCATACCAAAAAAGGCCCGGTAGAAAACACCGGGCCTTTTTTTGTCGCTCGAACCCTAGGGACTGTCAGGGCGTCACCCGCCCACCCGTCAGAATACGGACCACCACTCCACGCTCAAACTCGACGATCTTGAAAAAACTGCCCGGCCCACTTTCGTAGGTCCACTGATCCACCACCTCGCACTCGGAAGAGCCGGAATGGGATTGGTAGTAGCGATCCTTTAGAAAAGGCTCTCCGCATTTCAACAAAACTTCAGCTTTGAAATCTCCGCGCCCCACCAGATCGTTCCCGCACCGTAACTCGGTCGCAGCGGCGCTGTGTAACGAAAAATAGCCGGGCATCAATGCGCTCACCCAGAGCGATCTACGACAACGCTGATCGCGACTTGTTCGCTCGGGAACCTTGGGGTCGTTGAACCCCATCTCAGTTCGCGCCGCGTATGAGATCCGACCCGCCCAGATACGGACGCAGGACCGGCGGGATGCGAATTGAACCATCGGCTTGCTGGTTGTTTTCCAATACCGCGATCAATGTACGGCCCACCGCTAAACCAGAGCCATTCAGCGTGTGCAACAGCGCGGGTTTTGATGACTCGGGATCACGATACCGCGCTAACATGCGACGGGCCTGAAAACTTTCGAAGTTACTGCACGAGGAGATTTCGCGATAGCGTTGCTGGCTGGGCAGCCAGACTTCCAAATCGTAGGTTTTGGCCGCGGAAAAGCCCAAATCCCCTGCACACAACGTCACCACGCGGTAAGGCAGGCCCAAGGCTTGCAAAACGGCCTCGGCATGGCCCAAAAGCGATTCCAAAGCATCGTAGGAGTCAGCGGGATTCACGCATTGTACCAACTCGACTTTCTCGAACTGGTGTTGACGGATCATGCCCCGGACATCCCGGCCGTAAGATCCCGCCTCGGAGCGAAAACATGGGGTGTGCGCGACAAATTTCAGCGGTAGCTGGTCCGTCTCGAGAATCACATCCCGGAATAGATTGGTGACCGGCACCTCGGCAGTAGGTATCAAGTAATAGCTTGGATCCGAGTCGATCTTGAACAAATCACTTTCAAACTTGGGCAGCTGACCGGTGCCCGTCAGTGACTGCGCATTGACCAGATACGGCACGTACACTTCTTCGTAACCGTGATCGCGCGTGTGCAAATCCAACATAAACTGCGTCAGGGCCCGCTGAAGGCGCGCGTATGCGCCCCGTAAAACAACGAACCGTGATCCGGTTAGCTTGCTGGCAGCGGCAAAATCCATACGATCATTCGCCGCCCCCAGATCCACATGATCTTTGGGTTCAAAATCGAATTCGGGTGGCGTGCCCCAGCGCCGTAACTCAACGTTTTCTTCTTCGCTGCGGCCATCCGGTACGCTGTCGTGAGGAACATTGGGCATTCCCAGAACAATATCCTGAATCCCGGCCTGCACCGACTCCAAGGCCCGCTCGGCAGCGTCGAGTCGATCCCCCAATTCGCCGACCTTGGCGATCAGTGGCGCCACATCTTCCCCGGCGGCTTTGGCCCGACCGATAGACTTGGAGGCGACGTTTCGCTCGTTGCGGAGGCTCTCCACCTCGATTTGACGTTCTTTCCGCTGATCTTCGAGCGCTTTTAAACGGTCGATGTCCATGACATAACCGCGGCGGGCGAGTTTAGCCGCAGTTTGCTCCGGTTCGGTTCGATATTGCTTGGGATCCAACATAGCGTTCGTTTTATCCTTGATTCGAAGTGCGCTGCATCGGTCACACTCACACGGTGCGGCCAAACCACGCGCCGATCGACGCCGCGACCAATGCGATGGAGACGCTCAATACGATGTTGGCCAGCGATTTACCGAAGGCGCCGGCGGTTAAAAGATTCAGGGTCTCTACGGAGAATGTAGAAAACGTCGTGAAACTCCCGAGAAAACCCACCATAAGCAATGAGCGCACCAAAGGCGCGGAGTCGGCACGTGTAAGCGACCAACTGTAGAGAAATCCGAGAATCAGCGACCCGACCACGTTGACACTCAACGTACCCAATGGAAAGTCCGTCCCAGCGACTCGTTGAACCCAGACACTCATCCAGTAACGCGCCAATGCGCCCAGGGCGCCGCCGGCGGCAATCGCGAGCGAGATCAGCCAAGTCTGCATGCACCGTCCTTCGCCATACCGCGGAGCCTCAGATCGCCTCGTCATCACGGCGTCGCAACTCTCTCAGGCGATCACCGATCCGAATCTCAAGGCCACGGTCTACCGGTTCGTAATACTGAAGAGGAACCATTTCGTCCGGGAAATATTTCACACCCGCGGCGTAGGCGTCTGGCTCATCATGGGCGTAGCGGTAATCACGGCCATGCCCCAACTCCCGAGTCAGCTTGGTCGGTGCATTGCGGAGATGAACCGGTACCGGCAGCGATCCATGTTCGCGGACACTGGCCATTGCGCTCCCGAAAGCCCGATAGACCGCGTTGCTTTTCGGCATACAGGCGAGATAGACCACGGCCTGGGCCATCGCCAAATGGCCTTCGGGGCTCCCCAAGCGCTGCTGAGCATCCCAGGCGTTGAGCGTCAAGGTCAAAGCCCTTGGGTCGGCATTGCCGATATCCTCATTGGCCATCCGCACCAGTCGCCGGGCAATGTACAACGGGTCACACCCGCCGTCCAACATCCTGGCCAGCCAATACAAGGCCGCATCGGGCGACGAACCCCGCACGCTCTTGTGCAAAGCTGAAATCTGGTCATAGAAGGCGTCGCCGCCTTTGTCGAATTGACGGATTCCATCGCCCACCACGTCCCGTACGGCATCGACATCGACCGTTCCATCGGCATCAGCGAGTTGAGCGCACAGCTCCAGCAAGGTCAGCGCCCTTCGACCATCGCCGTCGGTCGCCTGGATGAGCCCATCGAATGCGGCATCGGTCAGATGTATCCCTTGGGCGCCGAGTCCGCGTTCATCGTCGTCCAGCGCTAGATCGAGCAAGCGCCTTAGATCGGCTGGCTCCAAACGTCGGAGCACATACGTTCGCGCCCGGGATAACAACGCGTTGTTGAGTTCGAACGACGGATTCTCGGTGGTGGCGCCGACGAATATGATCGTACCGTCTTCCACGAACGGCAAAAACGCGTCTTGCTGGGCTTTGTTAAACCGATGGACTTCGTCCAAAAACAAGACCGTCGCAGTGCCTTGGGCGCTTTTGAGTCGCTGCGCCGAGTCCATTGCGGCGCGTACTTCTTTGACGCCCACCATCACGGCGGAGAGGTTCACGAACGCCAAACCGGCGCGGTCGGCCATCAACCGCGCCAGGCTGGTCTTACCGGTTCCCGGCGGCCCCCAGAGAATCAACGAATGCGGCAAGCTGCCCTCAAGGGCGCGGCGCAGCGGTTTTCCGGGTGCCAGCAGGTGTTGCTGGCCGACCACCTCATCGATATAGCGAGGGCGCATACGGTCCGCCAGGGGACGATGCTCGTTCAAGACATTCATCGCAGCTGCCTCGCGAGTACGCCATCTAGCGTCACCAATGCGTGACGCAGCGGCGTGAAATAGAGCAGAACACCCAGCAGACCGCCCAAGGCATTCGCCATCATGTCACCCAACTCCAGGCTGCGATGCGGCGTGAAAGCTTGCGCCAACTCCAGCGCTGCGCCGTACAGAGCGATGGTGGCAGCAATCGACATGAGCCGATTTCCGGACGAGATGCATGCGAACCATCCACCCAACACAGCATAAACCGAGAAATGAATCAGCTTGTCGTTCCAACTCGGGGCCGGAGTAGAACTGAGATCAACCAGTGAGAGGTAAGCGACGACCATTAACATGACGAACCCCGCTCCGATCCAGAAGCGGGCGAAAACCAGGCGCGACACGGCGACTAACCTCGAACGACGTCGACGTCCGGTGGCAAATCCAGTTCAAACCGACTCGCGGGTACGTCCACGTTCACTTTGATCGCCGTAAAACGGATACGGGTGACTTGTCCGAATTGATCAATCAACTCCATTTGCAAAATCCGCCCTTCTCTCAGCCCCAGACGAACCAAGCGAAAATCGGTTTCTGTATTGCGAGGCGTCAGCTCGAACCAGTCCAAGTCGTCATGCCGACCGGTCGAGGTCACCGAAAAATGTTGTTCCAGATCCGCGCCGCCCGCCAGCAACAAGGCGGGCGTTCCGCTCAAGGCGTCATCGAGCGGACGGACGGTCACCTGGGATAAGTCCACGTCGTAGAGCTGAATGTTGCGTCCGTTACTGACAATAATTTGCGGGTTGGGGCCATCGTAGCTCCAACGAAACAGGTTCGGCCGACGCAACCACAATTGACCCTCGGTGATTTCGATCACTCGACCCCGTTCGTCTTCGACCCGCTGTATGAACCGTGCTTGTAAGGTCGAAACTTCGTCGTAAAACCGCTGCAACTCGGAGGCCGATGCCAAACTCGCCGGCATCATCGCGACAGCCATCACAAAGCCCAATACGGCCAATATCGTCATTTGATGGTTGCTCCTGGAAAACAGTTTGCCCAGGTGAATACATTCCTTCATCTAGTCATCCCGTATGGGTCGTGGCGCAAGGACTTCCCGGCTGCCATTGCTTTGCATCTCGCCCACCACGCCGGCACTTTCCATCGCCTCGATCAGTCGAGCGGCGCGATTGTAGCCAATGCGCAATCGGCGTTGGACACCAGATATGGACGCTTTGCGGCTTTCGGTGACGATCCGGACCGCCTCGTCATAGAGTTCGTCCGCTTCCGGGTCGCTCCCCTCGGCGCCACCGTTACCGGGCAACAACGACCCGTCCGAGGCGCCCTCCAAAACGGTTCCGTCGTAATCGGGTTCACCCTGTTTTCGCAGATAGTTCACCACATTGTGGACTTCGTGATCCGCCACAAATGCACCGTGCACCCGCACCGGGATCCCCGTCCCGGGTTTCAGATAGAGCATGTCGCCATGACCCAACAGTTGCTCCGCGCCCATTTGATCGAGAATGGTGCGTGAATCCACGCGGGAGGAAACCTGAAACGCCACACGCGTGGGAATATTGGCTTTGATCAAGCCCGTAATCACATCCACCGAGGGGCGCTGGGTCGCAAGTATCAGATGTATCCCTGCTGCTCGGGCCTTTTGCGCCAGACGGGCGATGAGTTCTTCAACCTTTTTACCCACAACCATCATCAGGTCGGCCAACTCATCCACCACCACGACGATATTCGGCAATCGTGTCAGGGTCGGCGGTGCTTGCTCCGGGTCAAACGCCATTTCCGGATCGTAAAACGGATCCGTGATCGGTTCACCACGGGCCTGGGCTTCTTCAACTTTTCGATTGAATCCCGACAAATTCCGCACACCGATCTGCGCCATCAGATGGTATCGCCGCTCCATTTCGGCCACACACCAGCGAAGCACATTGGCGGCATCCTTCATATCTGTCACAACGGGCGTCAGCAGATGAGCGATTCCCTCATAGACCGAGAGCTCAAGCATTTTCGGATCAATAAGAATCAGCCGAGCGTCCTCGGGCTCGGCTTTGTAAAGCAAGCTTAAAAGCATGGCATTGATCGCCACTGACTTACCGGACCCAGTGGTACCGGCGACCAATAGGTGAGGCATCTTGGCCAAATCGGCCACCATCGGCTGACCGCTGATGTCTTTGCCAAGCGCCAAGGTCAGTGGCGAGGAGGCTTGATCATACTCCCGGGACTTGAGGATTTCGCTCAAGTACACCAGCTCGCGGTTCTCGTTCGGCACTTCCAGCCCGACCACAGTTTTGCCTGGAATCACGTCCACGACCCGGACGCTGACGGCGGAAAGCGATCGCGCCAAGTCTTTGCTGAGGTTATTGATCTGGCTGACTTTGACGCCGGCCGCCGGCTGCAGTTCAAAGCGCGTGATGACCGGCCCGGGGTGCACCGCCACCACCTCGACCTCGACGCCAAAATCACGCAACTTCAACTCCACCAGCCGCGATATGGCCTCCAGCGATTCATCGGACAAGCGGTTGCTGACGCCATTGGCCTCGTCCAATAGGGCCAGCGGCGGCATACCATCGCCGGCGAGGCCGTCGAACAGCGTGACCTGGCGTTCTTTCTGCGCCCGTTCACTGGGCTCAATGGCTTTGACGGTGGGTTCGATTCGGGGTTTGCTCGTTTTGGCGACTTTTTGTTTTCGTAGCTGTTGCTCATGCCGGTGTTGCTTTTGTTCGCGGCGCTCACTCAAGCGCTCGAAGCCGTCTTGTATGCGGCGTGTGATCCAACGGGCGGCATTCACACCCACCTCACCCAAATGATCCAGCACACTCAACCATGACAGGGTCGTGGATAAAGTCATCGCGCCCAGGAACAACCCGGCCAGCAGCAGACTGGCGCCGATGGGACTGAACACCCCGACCAAAAAATCGCCAATCATGTCGCCCGCAATACCGCCCGCTCCTGCCGGCAAAGCAATCAAGTCGGTACGAAAATGCAACGCAGCCAGACCACTACCGGTAGCAATCAACACGATGAATCCGACGGTTCTCAGAACGTGTTCCGCGGAGAGGCCCTGCCCTTTGAGCGAACGGCCGCGAAACATCAACCAGCCGCCGTAAGCGATCAGGATGGGAAACAGATAGGCGACATAACCGAACAGCGACAGCAGAACGTCTGCCAGCCACGCGCCCGCTACGCCACCCCAGTTTTCAACTGGTGTTCCGGCACCCGTATGCGACCAACCCGGATCGTTCGCATCGTAGGTCGCAAGGGTGACCAGACTGTACACCGACACGGCCGCCATCAGGATCAGCACGGCCTCGCGTAAGCCACGCGCCAGCGGTTCCACACTTAACGTGCGCTTTTGTTGCTTAGGTGAAGCCTGGCTCAAATCGCAATCTAGCCCGTAATAAGTCGCCGGTAGCGTATTAGTTTAACCGAACATTATCCATCAACCGGCCAGTTTTCGGCGAGCCGGTTTCTGCCGCCTTCCACATTGACCGCTTTTTCTAACACCGGGTTCTCTCGCCACCGTTCGGATGCGAGCTGCGAAACATAAGGAAGCAACACGGCGGACAAGCCCTGGGACGCCGTTCTCGGTACCGCGCCGGGCATGTTGGTTACCGAGAAATGGAGAACCCCGTGTTTCTCATAGACCGGATCGTCGTATCCACGCGGTTCGGTGGTTGCCACACACCCGCCTTGATCCACCGCCACGTCCACAATCACGCTGCCCTTGGGCATCTGCTGCACGGTCGCCTCGTCGATCACATGCGGAGCGCGCGCACCCGTGACCAAAACCGCGCCCACTAAAAGGTCTGCCTCGGCGGCCGCGGACGCCAACGCTTGGGCATAGGGATACAAGGGCGTGACATTCTCACCAAGCGCGCCCGCTTGCGCGAGGCGTTCGCGGTTCAGATCGAAGGCCGTCACTTGGGCCCCCAGGCCAGCCGCCGCACGGATCGCGGACAGGCCAACGTTCCCGCAACCGATCACCACCACATGCCCGCGAGGCACGCCGGTAATTCCACCCAACAACAAACCGCGTCCACCCTGCGGGGAATGAAGCAAATGTGCGCCGACCTGGATAGCGATCCGTCCCGCGATCTCGCTCATGGGCGCTAATACCGGTAGCTGACCGCCCTCAAGCACCGTCTCGAATGCCAGCGCGGTGGCGCCGGAAGCACATAAGGCATCGGCGAGCTCAGGATTCGGCGCCAGGTGCAAAAATGAGAAAAGCGTATGATCGCGTCGTAGCAAGGGCCATTCAGCCGGCACCGGATCTTTCACTTTAACAATCAGTTCGCCCGCGCCGTAGAGCGAGGCGGCATCCGGCTGGATCTGTGCGCCCGCTTGCACGTATGCCGCGTCTTCGTAGCCGCTCGCCAGACCCGCACCGCTTTGAACAAACACACTATTCCCGTGCGCCACCAATTGGGCGCAGGCCTCGGGAATCAAAGCGACACGCCCCTCTAGCGGTTTGACTTCTTTTGGTATGGCGATTTTCATAACACTCCTTGTCGAGCAGGATGACGATTCCAACCAATTGCCCGATGCCACCGTCACGATGTCAACAGACCGGACAATGGGCTTTGATCCACACCGGCGAGCCCCGCTATTCGGTGCGAGAAAACCCTGTCATCATAGCCATAGAATGTTTGACCGCACAGCCACCTCCGAATTCAAGATCACACGACACGCGCGGATCGACGAGATTGCCGCTGGTGACTGGAACAACTTAGTTCCTTCCCACTATCCGTTTTTGCGTCACGAGTATTTGACCGCCCTCGAACAGACCAAATGCGTGGGTCATCGGACAGGGTGGCAACCTCGGCACATTTGTGCGTTTCGCGAAGGGCAGTTGGTGGGCGCCATGCCCCTTTATCTCAAAACCCACTCTCGAGGCGAATACGTCTTCGATATCTCCTGGGCCGATGCCTACGCACGTCACGGTATCCCCTACTACCCGAAACTCGTCAACGCAATTCCTTTCACGCCCGTGCCCGGCTCCCGTATGCTAAGCCTTCACGACGCACGTAATCGTTCGCAGATTGAAACTCAGCTCGTGGATGCAGCCATCGAGTATGCACAAGATGAAGACATTTCGTCTTGGCATTGTTTGTTTCCGAGCGATGAGCAGCGCTTAGCGCTTGCCGACACCGAAAGTCTACTCATCCGGAAAAGCTATCGCTTTCTCTGGCAATCCCAGAATTGGACCGATTTCGACGCGTTTCTGGGCGCCATGACCGCGAGTAAAAGAAAGAAGGCCAAACGTGAGCGCCGTCGCATTGCCGAGTCGGGGGTGCGAATCGAGTCGTTATCCGGTGCCGAAATCACCCCCGACCTATGGGCGAACCTCTATCCGCTTTATGCCCGCACTTTTCTGATTCGCGGTACACACCCTTACATGAACCCATCATTTTTCGAACAAATCAGCCGGACGATGGGAGAACAAATGCGCATCTTTGTAGCGCGCCACCACGGCGATATTGTCGCCTGTAATATCAGCTTTGAAGATCAAGACACGCTCTACGGCCGTTATTGGGGTTCACGAGAGGACTACCATAGCCTGCATTTCGAACTCTGCTACTATCAGGGCATCGAGTACTGTCTGGCCTCGAATCGCTCGTTTTTCGACCCGGGCACCCAGGGAGAACACAAGCTGAGCCGGGGATTCCTCCCGGTTTCCGATTGGTCAGCGCATTGGATTGGCGATCGCCGTTTTCGCGCCGCGATCGGAGATTTTGTGCACCAAGAACAGGCCTTGGTGGACCGCTACCTCGCCGAACTTCGCGAGCACTCGCCATTTCGGCAAGATGGCACGCCCTGAACTCTTCACGATTCGAAGTTTTTCATGACCACCATCCCCTGGATTCCACCCTCGGCACCGCCGTCCGATTTCCCCCCTGTCGAGGCCGCCTTGCAATCGCCTAATGGCCTTTTGGCAGCAGGTGGCGATCTGTCCGTGGGCAGACTGCTATACGCCTACCAAAAGGGCATCTTTCCTTGGTACAACCCCGGCGAACCCATTCTGTGGTGGTCGCCCGACCCGCGCGCTATTCTTTACCCCCACGCTATCCACGTGTCCCGCAGTCTCCGCCGTGAACTCAAGCGTTCGGGGGCAACCCTTCGCGCGGACAGCGCCTTCGAACACACAGTCCACGCCTGCGCCGCGCCGCGAGAAGCCCAGTCAGGAACATGGATCACCGAGGAGATGCAAGCCGCCTATGGGCGGCTCCACCGCAGAGGATTCGCCCATTCGGTTGAAGTTTGGCTCGACCAAGAACTGATCGGCGGTATATACGGCGTGGCCTTGAACAAAATCTTTTTCGGTGAGTCCATGTTCAGTCGCCGCCCGAATGCATCAAAGATCGCTCTGGTGGCGCTCTGTGCGCAGCTTATGCGTTGGGGCTATCACTTTATCGACGCACAGGTTTCCTCTCCCCACTTACTTCGTATGGGCGCGGTAGAAATACCCCGATGGCGTTTTCTCCAACAGCTCGAACAAGCCAATGACGGTCGGCCAAATCCCACAAGATGGCAACTGGACGACGATCTCGGAGAAGCGACAAATTTGGCGCAATGGAAAGCAAATTAGGGTCGAGTCGGATTGATCGGGAGCGGATTCGTATCAACGCCAGTTGAAGCCCAAGATCGCTTGGTGCACAATCCTCGCCGCACACCTTATCCAGGGAAGACGAAAGCAACCCTGGAAACCGTTCAGTTGACCACCAACGACGAGGCTCTATGGCGAAGGAAGATTTGATTGAAATGCAAGGCAAAGTCATCGAGACATTGCCTAATACGACGTTCCGAGTGGAATTAGAAAACGGTCACGTGGTGACAGCCCACATATCCGGAAAAATGCGCAAACACTATATTCGGATTTTGACCGGTGATAAAGTCACCGTTCAACTGACGCCTTACGACCTCAGTAAGGGACGCATCGTTTATCGGGCCCGTTAGTCAGACCCACCCGTTTATGCGAGTGTCTCGTCCTTAGCCGTCTCGTATTCCAGTACCAGCCCGTTCTCGTCCGCTGACAAGTGCACATGACCGCCATGCGCGAGCCGCCCGAACAGGATTTCGTCGGCCAACGGACGCTTAATGTGGTTTTGTATCACCCGGGCCATGGGCCGCGCGCCCATCTGCGAATCATACCCCTGCTCTGCCAGCCAATGTCGAGCCTGCTGATCGGCCGATATCGTCACCCGTTTGGCCTCTAACTGAACTTCGAGTTCGGTGAGGAACTTGTCCACCACATGGTCCAATGTTCGCCGGTCCAGCGGTTGGAACTGGATGATCGCATCCAATCGATTGCGAAACTCGGGCGTAAATGACCGGCGAATCACTTCCATCACATCGGTGGAGTGGTTTTGCTCAGTAAAGCCGATCGACGGACGATGTAAAGCCTCGGCACCGGCGTTGGTGGTCATCACCAAAATCACGTTGCGGAAATCGGCCTTTCGACCATTGTTGTCAGTGAGCGTTCCGTGATCCATCACCTGAAGCAGCAAATTAAATACTTCGGGATGTGCTTTTTCGATCTCATCGAGCAGAATCACTGCATGGGGATTCTTTAAAACGGCATCGGTAAGCAATCCACCTTGGTCGAAACCGACGTAGCCAGGCGGCGCCCCGATCAAACGGGAAACCGTATGCCGCTCCATGTACTCAGACATGTCGAAGCGGATCAACTCGATTCCCATGACATGCGCCAGTTGGCGCGTCACTTCGGTTTTCCCCACGCCGGTCGGGCCGGCGAACAGAAACGAACCGATTGGGCGATTGGGATGCCCCAGGCCCGACCGACTCATCTTAATGGCATCGGCAAGAGACTCAATGGCCGCATCCTGGCCGTAGATGACCAGCTTCAGATCGCGCTCCATGTTGCGCAGGATGTCTTTGTCTGAACTGGAAACGCTCTTGGGAGGAATACGTGCAACTTTGGCGACGATGGCTTCGACATCGCCCACCGTTACCGTTTTTTTGCGTTTTCCTGCAGGCTGTAGCTGGATGCTCGCACCCGCCTCGTCCACGATATCAATGGCCTTATCGGGCAAGTGACGGTCGGTAATGTAACGGGCAGACAACTCGGAAGCGGCTTTCAGGGCCGGCCGCGTGAACCGAACCTTGTGGTGATCTTCGAATTGTTTCTGCAGACCGATTAAGATCTGATAGGTCTCTTCCACGCTGGGCTCAGGAACATCGATCTTTTGAAAACGCCGAGCCAACGCTCGGTCTTTCTCGAAAATCCCGCGGTACTCCTGATACGTCGTGGAGCCGATACATTTGAGTTCGCCCGACGCGAGCATGGGCTTCAACAGGTTTGATGCATCCATCACGCCGCCAGAGGCTGCGCCAGCACCAATAATGGTATGAATCTCGTCGATGAACAAAACCGAGCCAGGTTGCTTACGCAGTTGCGCCAGGACACCTTTCAATCGTTTTTCGAAATCCCCGCGATACTTGGTGCCGGCCACCAAAGCCCCCAAGTCCAGAGCATAGATCGTAGCGCCTGCGAGAACTTCGGGGACACGATTTTGCGTAATCAACCAGGCCAGACCCTCGGCGATCGCGGTTTTGCCAACACCGGCCTCACCGACCAACAGCGGATTGTTCTTCCGGCGCCGGCATAGAACTTGTACGACCCGCTGGATTTCGTTCTCACGCCCAATCAACGGATCGATATGGCCGCGCCGGGCACGCTGGTTCAAATTGGTGGCATATAACTCGAGCGGGCTGTCACTTTCATCCGTATCGGCGGTGCGATCCGTGTCTCCGGACACATCGTCTGGGGTGTCATCATGGTCATGGACTTTGCGAATGCCATGCGAGATGTAATTTACGACGTCCAGGCGAGTCACCGATTGTTTGTTCAGCAAGAACACCGCATGCGCATCTTGTTCGCTGAAAATCGCGACCAAGACGTTCAAGCCCGTCACTTCCTTCTTACCGGCGGACTGAACATGAAAAAAAGCACGTTGGAGGACACGTTGAAAACCAAGAGTGGGTTGGACGTCGTGGGATTCATCCGCGTCCACCACCGGCGTATGGGCGTCTATGAACTCTCTCAATTCCCGACCGAGCAACTCCAGATCGGTGCCACATACTTTGAGCACTTCGACGACCATTGCGTTATCCAGTAAGGCCAACAACAAATGCTCAACGGTGATGAACTCATGATGACGCTCACGTGCGTCATTGAAAGCGGCGTTTATGCTGTACTCAAGCTCTTTGCTTAACATGCTCGATTACCCCAGTCGGACGCGAACCGGTCTCCGCCGGATGCCCAAATGTACTCTCTACTCCTACCCCGTTATCGGTCTGTTTCCCCAAACCCGTAGTCCTGAAGAGGACGAATTTCAGCTTATGCTTCTTCCATCGAACAAAGCAACGGGTGATTGTTCTTCCGCGAATACTCGTTCACCTGCGCCACTTTGGTTTCCGCGATCTCCGCCGGAAAAATACCGCAAACCGCTTTTCCCTGCGTATGGACTTGCAACATGGTCTGCGTGGCCTTATTCCGATTCATGGCGAAAAACTGCTCGAGCACGTGAACCACAAACTCCATCGGCGTGAAATCGTCGTTGAGCATCACCACTTTATACAGAGGTGGTGGCTTAACTTGCGGTCTAGACGTCTCGACAGCCAGATCGCCGTCGTCGAATCGTTCTTTACGGGTCATGGTACTCGGAAAGACATTCGCCAATTACTAAGATGGGTAAGCCACGTCGAAAGTTCAGAAATACAAACGCGCGGCCGACGAAGACCCCACCTAAATCGCAGGTGGTGACGATTATTGTGCAGCTAACTGGCTTGGTTTAAAAGACCAAAACAGCGACTGCGTGGAGTGAGCCGAGAAGGCTGTGCTCTAAAGAGCAATCCTCACCAGATTCCAGTGACGATTCGCGAAACGATATT
Source organism: Pseudomonadota bacterium (assembly GCA_034189865.1). NCBI lineage: Bacteria > Pseudomonadati > Pseudomonadota > Pseudomonadota bacterium. Next base: position 182,831 of record JAXHTV010000002.1, read on the forward strand.
GTTCGATTTTGAGTGCTTCAATTCAGTATCGAACCAACGCGGAGCCCCAAGTGAAGCCGGCGCCGAAGGCCTCCAGCAACAGAAGGTCGCCACGTTTGACACGACCATCCCGGACGGCGACATCAAGAGCCAGGGGAACCGAAGCCGCTGAGGTATTTCCATGCTCGGCGACCGTTACGATGACTTGCTCCATCGACATGCCTAATCGCCGCGCCGTGGCTTGAATGATGCGGATGTTCGCTTGGTGAGGGATCAACCAATCAATATCTGTCTTGTCGAGCTGGTGTTTTTCCAGGCACTCTTCCACCGTCCGGCCCAAAGTGGTTACGGCCACTTTGAACACTTCGTTGCCTTTCATTTGAAGAAAGTCATTTTCCATATGGCGGAAGTTCCGGCCCACGCCCGATGGGAAATAGAGCAAATCCTTGTAACGGCCATCTGCGTGAATATGGGTTCCCACAATGCCGGGCTCTTCACTCGCCTCAAGAATGACGGCGCCGGCGCCGTCACCGAACAAAACGCAGGTACCCCGGTCATCCCAATCCAACAATGGGGTAATTTTTTCTGCGCCCAGCACGAGAATTCGATTCACCTCGCCGCTACGCATGAATTTGTCAGCAACGCTGAGCGCGTAGATAAAGCTGCTACAGGCCGCTTCCAGGGTGAACGCGGGAATGTCCTTGACCCCCAGTTTTTCTTGTAATAACACGGCGCTATTAGGGAAAATCTGATCCGGCGTGGTGGTACCGAGGATGATCATATCAAGATCTTCGGGCTGCAGTCCCGCACTCTCCAATGCTTGGCGTGCCGCCTTCTCGGACATCCAGCTGACCGTTTCCTCATCATCTGCGATGCGACGCTCTACTATGCCGGTGCGCTCCCGAATCCATTGATCCGAGGTGTCAACCATCTTTTCTAACTCTGCGTTGGTCAACACACGCTTCGGCAAATAGCTGCCCGTCGCCACAATCCGAGAATACATTTGACGTTATCCCTCGCCGACTTGTTGTTCTGTTAATGCCGAAGCCACCAATCGGCCGATTTTCTGAGGCACGGCTTTCTCGACTTCCACTACCGCGATTCGGATCGCGTTTCCGAAAGCCAATGCATCCGCGCCGCCATGGCTCTTGATCACGATACCTTGAAGCCCGACCAAACTCGCGCCGTTGTAAAGGCGCGGATCCAACCGCCGCCCGATCGCTTTAAGAACCGGGTATGCAATCAAGCCCGCCGCTCGCGTCAGCCAGTTCCGCTTGAATTCAGCGCGGATAAAGTGCGCCATCATGGTCGCCAGTCCCTCACTGGACTTGAGTGCCACGTTACCGGAGAACCCGTCACAGACGACGACGTCCGTGTCACCGGAGAAAACGCGATTGCCCTCGACGAAGCCAACGTAGTTGAGATTGGAATGCTGCAATAGCTGCGCCGCACTCCGAATCGTGTCGACACCTTTGACTTCTTCCTCACCGATGTTCAGCAGCGCCACTCGTGGATCCGCGATGTTGTCCACCGACTCCGACATCACGGCACCCATCACGGCGAATTGATACAGCTGCTCGGGGGTACATTCGGCGTTGGCGCCCAAATCAAGCATATAAGTGCGACCGCGGATAGTCGGCATGGCCGATATAATCGCCGGACGATCAATACCCGGAATGGTTTTGAGGACGAACCGTGCCGTTGCCATAAGCGCGCCGGTATTTCCGGAGCTCACCACCGCATCGGCAAGACCGTCTTTCACCAGGTTGATTGCCACGCGCATCGACGAGTCTTTCTTGTTGCGAAGCGCCTTGGATGGCGACTCGTCCATCCCCACCACTTCACTGGCATGACGAACGGCCAATCGCTCGTCTTCGGAAACGCGATGCTTGGCAAATTCCGCTCGAATCGCGTCCTGGTCACCCACCAGAATCTGCCGCAGAGCGGGATACTCGCGATAAGCCGCAACGGCGGCCGCAACAACCACCTGGGGACCGTGGTCACCGCCCATGGCATCAAGTGAGATTCGAGCTTGGTATTCCATCGGTGGCGTTTATTCCGAATCCCGGCCGTTACAGCGAATCCCTGTAATGTACGGATCCAGATCCCGCGTCATCACCAACCACGTGAAACAACGAATGGAACCGGCATCCGGTAAATTCATTCTTTATCTAGCACTTTGCGGCCACGATAATAGCCATCAGGGGTGAGATGGTGACGGCGATGAGTTTCGCCCGTGGTCCGGTCTTCCGAAAGCGTGACGCCGCCCAATGCATCGTGCGCGCGGCGCATCCCGCGTTTTGAACGTGTTTTACGGTTTTGCTGTACGGCCATGAATTCCTGACTCCCATTTGATCCAAACTATGTAACGAACGAGCTCCCTATGCGGCAACCGGTCAGTAGCCGCCCAGCTGATGACTATCTTGAATAGCTCAACGCCGGTAACACCATAAGTGGAAGAACTCGCCTCGTATCAAATGTCGCGTAGAACACACCCTAATCGTGTTCTGAACGCCAATTTTTAAGTGCCGCGAATGGATTCTGACTCGGCTGCTCTCTACTATCGCTCTCTTCGCACTCACGCGGGATTTCCGGCGCGGGACACGACTGCCCTTCACCATGTCGGGGGAAATTCGGCAGCGCCAGTATCATCTCGTCTTCAATCAGATCTGCCAGCGTCAGGTACTCGTCATCGAGCAACAACGGCTCGGATTCCCTGGCCACCTGCGACAAATCGGCCTCATTGCTGACACACTGAAGCGTTATAGGTCGTTCCACCCGGACAACAACCGGTTCCAAGCATCGCTGGCAGGTCATAGTGACCGAACTGCGAATGAAACCGCGTATCTCCGAGCGGCCCGTGTCGTTACGCCCGAACTTCAGCTCGAACTGGACGTCACCTACGGTGTCGCAGACCATGGTTTTCACGCGCGGCAGTTCCGAAATGGCATAGCCGCCACTGAGAACTTCGCCCGCAGATACCATACGAGGAACGTCGATACGTCCCGGCAGCCCATCGCGCATAAGCGGCGTATCTTAGTCTCGCCCCCCGTCGTTGTCAAAGAAAAGCGACGCGAAAAAACCGACACAAGCCTTTGTTTTTCAATAATGGAGTCGAATCGACAAGTCCACGTACTTTAAAGGCTTCGAGCTTGACAAACTTCCGCTCAATCCCGTAGTAAATGAAACCCGCGCCACAAATCAGATGATCCTTACCCATGAACGACCAACCCACTCTCGTTCTCGCTTCGACCTCCCCCTATCGAAAGCAGTTGCTCGAACGTTTACAGATTCCTTTCAACTGTCGCGCACCGGCCGTCGATGAAACGCCCCACCCAGGAGAATCACCCGTCGACATGGTTCGCCGACTGTCCCTGGAAAAAGCGCGCGCGGCTATGAGTGAATTCAACAACGCGCTGATTATCGGTTCCGACCAAGTGGCCGTGGTGGACGGTAAATCCGTCGGCAAACCGGGAGGACACGAACAGGCAGTCCTGCAACTGCAACGGCTTTCGGGTCAGACCGTGATCTATCTCACCGGCTTGTGCCTCACCAACACGGTCACCGGGAAAAGCACAGTCGATTTGGTGGAAACGACGGTAGAATTTCGGGCGTTGAGGGACGAGCAGATCGAGAATTATTTACGGAAAGATCAGCCCTACAATTGTGCGGGCAGCTTTCGCAACGAAACCCTGGGTATCGCGCTTTGCCGTCGAATCGAAAGCGAAGACCCCACGGCTTTGATGGGACTGCCATTGATTCGTCTGTGCGATATGCTGATGGCCGAAAGTTACCCGTTACTTTGAGGTACCGCGCTTGATCGGCAGATGATCGAGCACCCCTTTCAAATCGTCCGCAAGCGGCGCGTCAAAATCTAACGGCGGATGCTGACCCAAGGCGGGGAGCGACAGCGAAACGGCGTGCAAGAACAAGCGCTTTAACCCCAGCGCCTTCATTTGACGGTTAAATTCCGGATCGCCGTAACGATCATCGCCTGCGACGGGATGTCCCTGATGGGCGGCATGGACGCGAATCTGATGGGTACGTCCGGTACTGATCTGGATCTTGACCAATGAAGAAAACGAGAACACCTGAACCACACGAAACGTGCTGGACGCCGTGCGGCCATCGGCGCTGACCCTGACGGTTCGCTCACCCCGTTCTCGATGCTCCGTGTCCAACGATGCTTGGACAACTGTCTTATCAGAAGCCCAGCGGCCCCGCGTCAAAGCCAAATAGTGCTTCTCACACGTCCCTGATTTGAACGCCGCGTGGAGTTCTCGCATGGCAACCGGCGTTTTGGCGAGAACCAAAACGCCGCTGGTCGCGCGATCGAGCCGGTGAGCCAAACTGACATCGGGGCAGTCGGGGCGCAGGTAACGAAACACTTCAATGACACCGTAGTCGACCCCCGTGCCCGCGTGCACGGGAATCCCCTGCGGCTTATTGATAACCAGCAAGCGATCATCCTCGTAAATGACGCTGCCGGCCAAGCGCTCCGTCAAACGTGAAGGCGGTGGCGACGTGGACTGCGCCGAGACGGATGCCACTCGGAGCGGAGGTACTCTCACCACATCGCCAGCACGGAGTTTGTAGTCGGGCTTGACGCGTCCTTTGTTAACCCGCACTTCGCCCCGCCGCAGGATACGGTATATGTGGGTTCGCGGTACGCCTCGCAGCTGCCCCATCAGAAAATTGTCGACCCGCTGACCGGCGCGCGATGCATCGATTTCCACATACGACACTTCGCGACGGTCGGTACCGCGCTCATCGGCTTGGGTCATAGCAGGTCCAACGCTTCCGACATCCGTCGCAGACCGATCACTTCCAATCCCTCAATCGTACGGTGACGCGGCTGGTTAGCATAAGGAACGATAGCCCGGCGAAACCCATGTTTCGCCGCTTCATTCAGTCGTTCCTCGCCATTGGGCACCGGCCGCACTTCGCCGGCCAGGCCTAACTCTCCGAACACCAGCGTATCGGCACCTAATGGTTGGTTGCGAAAACTGGACAAGACAGCCAACAGCACCGACAGATCGCTGGCGGTCTCCCCAATGCGCATACCGCCCACCACATTCACGAACACGTCTTGATTGAACATGGCCACACCCCCGTGGCGATGCAGAATAGCCAACAGCATGGCCAGACGATTTTGATCCATGCCAACCGTCACCCGCCGTGGGTTTTGTAGCGGACTCTCGTCCACCAACGCCTGAACTTCTAGCAGCATGGGGCGAGTACCTTCACGGATACAGGTGATGACACTCCCGGTCATGGGCGCCTCGTGCCGCGACAGGAAAATCGCGGAAGGGTGAGAGACTTCTTTCAATCCCCCATCCGTCATGGCAAAAACGCCCAGTTCGTTGGCCGCACCAAAGCGATTCTTCACCGCCCGAACCACGCGATAGCGGCCACCCACGTCGCTCTCGAAATACAACACCGTATCCACCATATGTTCCAGCACACGAGGCCCGGCGATGGCGCCTTCTTTGGTCACATGGCCAATGAGCAGAACGGCTGTCCCCGTCCGCTTCGCGTAGCGGACCAGTTGCGCTGTGGATTCACGAAGCTGACTTACCGAGCCGGCCGCCGATTGCAGTGTTTCGGTAAAAATGGTCTGAATGGAGTCGATGACCAGCAGCCCCGGACGGGCCTGCTCGGCCTGCGCCATGATTCGTTCAACGCAGGTTTCGGCCAGCGCGGTAATGGGAACATCGGCCACACCCAAACGCTGGGCCCGCAAATGAATCTGTTGCAACGATTCTTCGCCCGCCACATAGAGCGTGGGAAGTGCATCGTGAACGCGGGCGACGAGCTGCAATAGCAGCGTCGATTTGCCGATGCCGGGATCCCCACCTATTAAGGTTACGCCGCCGCGGACGATACCTCCTCCGAGGACCCGATCAACTTCCCGCAAGCCTGTGGACGTTCGAAGCTCTTCGGCAGATTCGAGCTCCGTCAGTCGACGCAGTGCGCTGGCTTCGCCAGCGTAACCGGACCGATGGGTAACGGCAGTGGTTGCTTGGGTCTCCTCAAGGGTATTCCAGGCCCCGCAGTCGGCACATTGGCCAACCCATTTCGGGGACTGGGCACCGCAGGCATTACACACGAACAAGGTTTTGGGCTTGGCCATACATCTGTGCAAACACGGCTGTCGGAAGTCGGCAATGGTAACACGGCGCGCGCTCGGCTCCGCGTGGCAGCTTATCGTGCCCAACGCGCATCGCCGGAAAGCCTGTCCAGCCGCCTATCGATCAACCGATGCAGGATCGAACACCCCCTGGACGAGCCCAGCGAATATTTCAACCGGCGCGCTGATCAAGCCATGAGCGACCAAAAAAAACCCAGCGCAAAACGCTTTCAGTTTACCGGCTTAAGCGACCGGGGCCGCGTGCGCGCCAAAAACGAAGACAGCATCGAGATCGATGCCGATCACAAGCTCATTGTGCTGGCGGACGGTATGGGCGGCTACCAAGCGGGAGAGGTCGCCAGCCGCCTGGCGGTGAAAAGTGTCCGTCACTACGTCAATCAAAACATTGGCGACATCAAACCCCAATGCAAAGATCCCAAAACGGGGCTGACAGCCTACAGCCGCCTATTGAGCGAGGCGATTCATTCGGCGAATCAACGCATCCTCAAGACCGCTACAACGCGCGCTGAGTACAAAGGCATGGGGACAACCATTGTGTCGGCGATTTTCTTCGGCAACTCCTTGAGCATTGCGCATGTCGGCGATTCGCGAGCATATCGGATACGCGAAAAACGTTTGGAGCGCCTGACCTTGGATCATTCGCTGCATCAGGAACTGATCTCACGTGGCGTCTTCACGCCGGAAGAAACCGCCAAGCTGGGAAATCGCAACGTGGTTACCCGAGCCTTGGGGATGGACCGCGATGTCAAAATTGATGTGGTTGAAGATGTCGTCAAACCGGGCGATGTCTATATGCTATCGTCCGACGGACTACATGATTTGGTGGGCGACGAAGTCATTGGTCGCATACTCACGCAATGGGAAGCCAGCCTGAATAGGGCCGCACAAGAGCTGATCAAGGCCGCCAACGCAAAGGGTGGACGCGATAACATTTCCGTTATTTTGGCGCGCGCTAGGGATACACAAGTGCAATCCCGAAGTACCGAAGATAACTGGTTCAAGCGCATTTTCCGGCACTTTCCGTCGCTGAATTCGGCTCGTTGATACGCTATGGCAAAGTTGATACTGACTGAAAATGGCGCTCCGATACAGGAATTCCCCGTTGACCAATCCCGGTTAACGATCGGGCGTGCGAACGACAACGACATTCCCTTGGAAAGTCGCGCCGTAAGCAGCCGCCACGCGATCGTCCACCAAACACCCGGATGCTGCGAAATCGAAGACCTGGGCAGCACTAACGGTACATTGATCAACGGACAACCCGTTAAGAAGCTGCCACTGGCCGATGGTGACATCATCACCATCGCCACCTACACCTTCGTTTTTCAGGAAGAATCGCCCAGCGAAGCGGAACTGGAAAAGACCATCGTGTTGCGTCCCGGCAACCGGGAGGCGAAAGGACTACCCAGTATCAGCAACATCCAGCGCCGCGTGGCGGCCGCCCGACGTGCGCTGGAGACGACGGACACGACCACAGAAACCGCCCCCACCAAACTTCCCCTGGCGCGCCTGGAAGTCTTGAGTGGCCGACAGGCGGGCCAGAGCATGAAGCTGGCCAAAACCCTGACCACGGTAGGCCGCCCGGGAAATCAGGTGGCGGCGATTACCCGCAGCCCAGACGGCTACACCATCTGCTACGTCCCGTCGGCGGGAGACAGCGGCAAGCCGCCGAAGGTCAATGGCAAATCCATCGGGCACGACGCGCACCGATTGAATGACAACGACGTCATCGAACTGGCGGGCATCAATATGGGTTTCTTTTGCGAGCCCAACTGAGTGAAGCGCGACGCTCACTTGAGGGCATCGGCCAGCTTCTGAAGCCGCTTTTCAGAGACGGGACGCACCGTACCCAAATCCTGGGCGAATAAGGAAACCCGGTACTCCTCGATCAGCCAACGAAACTCCCGCAACGCCTCGCGGGTCTGTGCCGCACGATCGCCCCCTTTGTTCTCATACCAAAGCCACCACTGACGAACCTGGCTCTGGGCCTGGCGATCCCGCTCAAGGCGCTGAGGCATTCTCTCCAGACGCCGACTAGCAGCCTCCAAGTAGACCTGCAGACGAGCTCGCCAAGGTGCCGGTGTTGCTCTGACAAACCCGGGATAGATCAAACGATCGATTTGATCCCGTACGTCCTGATACGCCCCCACCAAAGCCGGCGAGGCGCCCCGCTTCAGTGCTTTTAGAACTTGGTGGTAAGTCGCCAGCGTCGGTGCCACGTGTCCCGCGATGTCATTCACCGCCGGTGTCAACTGAGCACGGCCCTGAGTCAAGCAATCCCGAAACGCTGCTTCCGTGCGGGGAACGCCGTCGCCCAGAAAAACGGTGTCCATCGCCGCATAGATGATGTCGTCGCGCAAACCAGCACAATCGCCCTGAGCAGAGAAGTGCAGGCACATGGTCTGTAGCGCGGGAATATTTTTCTCGAGATACCGGATCTGTTGATGGAGCTTGAGCCGAATCAAACCGATCACGCCATGCCGAGTCGCCTGAGCCGCCGCCTCCGGCGAATCCATGAGCCGCAGATTCACACAGCCGTCTTCGGCCACGTCTAGCGCCGGATAGGCACGCAGTTGAACGCCCGCACGGGTAATTTCGACCGATTCGGGTAATTCACCAAAGTCCCACTCCTTAAGATCACAACGCTCCCACGGACTTTCAACAGTCGCACCGAAGGTTTGGCGAGCGCGGCCGCCGTGCTCACGCTGAAGCGCGCTGAGATCTCGACCCTCCGCCTGCACGTGGCCTTGTTCGTCAACCAACTCAAAGCGCATTTTTAGGTGACGGGGTACTTTCGATGGATCCCACGCGTCGCGCGGAATCTCGACCCCCGTCATACGATTCAGCTCGCCGGCAATCGCCCCGAGCAGATCTTTCTCCGGATCGTAACTCAGCGCTTCGCGAACCGCCCGTGCGAAATGTGGCGCCGGCACACAATTGCGCCGCAGCGGCTTGGGCAGACTGCGAATCAGCGCGACGATCCTCTCCTCCAGCAAACCGGGAACCAGCCACTCGAATGGCGCCGGATTGAGCTGGTTCAGTGCGGGCAAGGGAATACGAACCGTAACGCCATCGGCGTCGGTGCCCGGCTCGAGCCGATAAGCCAACGGCAACTGCAACCCCTGCACGGAAATAAAATCCGGGAACGCCACCGCGCTGGCCAATTGGACGTCGCCGCGCAACAGATCGGCCTTGGTCATCACTAACAGCGCTGGGGTTTTGGCCTCATTCTTTTTGCGCCACGTCTCGAAGGTCTTGCCGCTGTAAATATCTTCAGGGATCCGCTGGTCATAAAAATCGAAGATCGTTTCCGGATCGAACAGGACACCTTCCTGGCGGAACTTCGCCTCTTCGTTCTCCAACGATTCGATCAACGTCCGGTTGCGCGCTTGGAACACCCCCTGACTGACGTAGCCGCCAGCGCACAAGCCTTCACGAATGAAGATCTCCCGACTCGCGACCGGCTCGATGGGACCGTAGTGAACACGTCTTCGGGCGGTGAGCACCAAACCGTACAAACTGGTCTGCTCATAGGCTACGGCCTGGGCCGGCCGCTTTTCCCAGTGAGGGTCAAAATAGCTACGCTTCAGAAGATGCGAGCCGATCTCCTCGATCCACTCGGGCTCCACCCGGGCGACGCAGCGAGCATACAACCGCGCCGTTTCAACCAGTTCGGCCGCCATCAGCCACGGCGGGCGTTTCTTGAACAACGCGGAACCGGGATGAACATGAAAGCGCGTCCCCCGCGGGCCCTGATATTCACCGTCTTCGCCCTTGAAACCGATGCGGCTCAGAAGGCCCGTTAACAGGGCCTTGTGAATCGCCGCGTAGTCCGCCGGCGTCTGGTTGATTCGAAAACCGCTCTCGTTGACCGTCGCGAGCAATTCCCGGTGAACGTCCTGCCATTCGCGCATCCGCAAATAAGAGAGAAAATGCGCCTCGCAAAAAGCCCGCAAACGACTGCCCGACAAAGCCGCCGCGTCGCGATAGGCGTTCCAGAGATTCAGATAACTCAGAAAATCGGAACGCTCATCCTGAAACGGCCGCTGTGCTTCGTCCGCTTGCTGAGCGTAGTCGGCCGGCCGTTCGCGGGGATCCTGGATGCTCAGTCCGCTGACGATGATCAGTATCTCGTGTAGGCAGTGATGTTCCGCGCCGGCCAGCACCATTCGCCCTAAACCGGGATCCACTGGGAGACGGGCGAGCTCCCGACCCGGTCGGGTCAGATTCCGCCCCTCGTCTAAAGCGCCGATCTCCGCCAGCATGCGCAAACCGTCATTCACGTAACGCGAATCGGGCGGTTCGATAAACGGAAATTGATCGATGTCGCCCAGCCCCAGGGATTTCATCTGCAAAATCACACTGGCCAGGTTGGTGCGAAGAATTTCCGGCTCGGTGAACTCCGACCGACTGTGGAAATCCTCCTCGCTGTAAAGGCGCAGGCAAATCCCGGGACCGGTCCGCCCACAGCGGCCGGCTCGCTGATTGGCACTCGCCTGGGAAACCGGCTCGATGGGTAAGCGCTGGACCTTGGTGCGGTAGCTGTAACGGCTGATCCGCGCCAACCCCGGATCAATCACGTAGCGTATGCCCGGAACGGTAATGGATGTCTCGGCGACATTGGTCGCCAGCACAATCCGCCGTTGTGTGTGGGACCGAAAAACCAGATTTTGATCTCGCGCCGCCAGACGCGAATAAAGCGGCAGAATTTCCGTTTGCGGAAGCGCCCGTTTACGCAGCGCATCAGCGGTTTCCCGAATGTCCCGTTCACCCGGAAGAAAAACCAGCATATCGCCTCGACCGGCGCGGTCCAGCTCCTGCACGGCGTCCACGATGCCTTGGGTAATATCGCGACGGGACCGGTCCGGGGTGTCGTCCAAAGGCCGGTAACGGATGTCCACCGGGTAGGTACGCCCCGATACTTCAAGGATCGGGGCGTTGCCGAAGTGTCGGGAAAAGCGCTCAGGATCGATCGTCGCGGAGGTAACGATCAATTTCAAGTCGCGTCGCCGAGGCAACAACTGCCGCAAATAGCCCAGCAAAAAATCGATGTTCAGACTGCGCTCGTGGGCCTCGTCGACAATGAGCGTATCGTAAGCCGACAACATCCGGTCTTGTTGGGTTTCGGCCAGCAAAATGCCGTCGGTCATCACCTTAACGAAAGGGTCGGGCCCAAGGGACTGGCTGAAACGAACCTTGAATCCAGCCTCCTCTCCCAGCGGTGTTCCGAGTTCCTCGGCAATTCGTGTTGCCACGGTACGGGCTGCCAGACGACGGGGCTGGGTGTGCCCGATCAGCCCGCGTATGCCCTGCCCGGCCGCCAGGCACAGTTTCGGCAGCTGAGTGGTTTTACCCGAACCCGTTTCGCCGCAGACAATGAGCACCTGGTGGGATCTGATCGCTTCGATGATCTCGTCCCGGCGTTCCGAGACCGGCAGCGCAGGCGGGTATTCGAGCGTGGGCAAACGTCCGGCTCGTATCTCGCATCGCGCCAAACTTTGCTGGATGTCCCGACTGAGCGCCGCCAACCCCCGATCCGCGCTTTCACCCGCCGCGAGACGTCGTTTCAGTCCGCGCCAACGCTTTAACAGCTTGCCCACATCCGAGGTGCGACACTTGAAGATCGACTCCAAGAGCGCTTGGTGATGGTGTTGGTCGCGTAAATTCGGTGGCGTCACGTGAGTCAATCGATGCGATGCGTATGGGTCATAGGCCGGCGCTATTATAACGAGTCGTAACCGGAAGCCTCCCTTCATACGCTTTCCGTTGAGTTCTGCTATGGTTATCGATGGTCGGCAAAGCGCGCAGACGCTCCGGGTCATCGCGATCATTCACGGGGGAGAAAAAGGAATGGACACCGCCGAGGGAATGGATTTCCGAAATACGGTCTTAGTCACCGGCGCCAGCTGGGGATTGGGCTTTGAGTTAAGTAAGCAATTCGCGGCGGACGGACACGATTTGGTCCTGGTCGCCCGCAATCGCGACCGCTTGGTTGAGGTCGCTCATGAACTGAGAGGCCAATTCGGCATTCGCGTAAAGATTGTCGCCAAGAACATGGCTACCGCAACGGCCGCCCGAGAGCTTTACGACGAACTCAAAGCGCAGAGTTTTGAAATCCAGGTTCTGGTCAACAACGCCGGCTTCGGCACCTACGGGCAATTCTCCAAAACGGCGTTGGAAACCGAAGAACAGGAAATGCAACTGAACATGGTCACACCAGTGCAGATGTCGAAACTGTTCGTTCAGGACATGCTTGAGCGCCGGCAGGGACACATCGTCAACATGGCCTCCATGGCGGGCTACATTCCGGGCCCCTATATGACCATCTACTTCGCCACCAAAGCGTTTTTACTGTCATTCTCGGAAGGACTGGCCGAAGAACTCCGCGGATCAGGGGTGAAGGTCACGGCGATATGTCCCAATGTGGTCGCGACCAAATTTCAGGAGACGGCGCAGAACCAAGCCGCTTTTATCGGCGGCCGGTTCCGGCCGCTCATGGCCGACGCCACCACCACGGCCAAACAGGCCTATCGCGAGATCAAATCAGGGAAAATTGTCGGCATCCCGGGATTCACCAACAAGCTGGCTGTGGCGTTTCTGCGGCTCGTGCCCCGGTCACTGCTTCGCCGCGCTATCGTGGGCTTTCAGAAAGGTCCGGACATCGAGCCTTATCCGCCGGCAACGCCGCCTCGCTCCTAGGATAAACGCTTATCCGTTGCGGGCCGTGAGGTAGTGGATGTGTGGCAGCACTGTTGTCAGATCGCGCCTGTCGCGCAGATAGCGCGCCTCCACTGCCTCCGGCCCCAACCTTTCTAACACGTGAAAATCACGTGCTGACAGGAAGCTTTCGACCACTCCGTGCGACATGCCGCTTTGCAACGGCTCCCCGAATGCACGGGCGATGAATAAAGTTTTGGCCAAAAGCGCGGGTAGCTTCTCACCCGAAAACGGTTTCGGATCCATATAGTCAAACACCAACCAACTGCCGGGTGCGGCACAACGGGTGATGTCATCGATGACGGACTCGGCCGCTTCCCGGCTGAGATAGTAAGCCGTTCCCAGCCAGGAGAAAAAGGCCGGTTTTTCAACCTCGAATCCCGATTGCAGTAAGCGGGTGCGCAGGGAGTCGTGCTGAAGATCGACCGGCACGTAAATCACGTTTTGGGGCTCATTCAGACCCAGCGCTCGAGCACGTGCGCGTTTACTGGCCTGAGCGGCGGGCTGATCCACCTCGAATACCCGCAACCGCGCCGCCAAATTCGGGTGCCGCCAAACGAAAGAATCAAATCCGGCACCCAACATGACGTACTGTGTCACCCCCGCAGAAATCGCTCGTGTCAGTTGTTCCTCGTTATAACGCCCGCGCGTCACCATCGTGGCCTCACCGGCCAGAAACGTGAGGTGAAAACCGGTCAGGCGACCCGACCAACGCCCTACCGGCGTTTGTACCATGAGCTTGTAGTTCGGGTTCAAAAACCCGAAAGCGTACGGGTCATTGAACACCAGCGGTGTGTGGCCGTTTATACGGTGATCGGCCCGTGCCTGAGCGGAAACTTCCGCCATTCGGCTCCCTGCCAAACCCAGTCGGCGTAATAGCGTCGTCCTCAATCCCAACGGTCTCTCCTCTTCGCATCACTGCGCGGGCTGATCTCACACGCCCGATTTGCGCTTAAAATGGACCCAAACATGCGGTCATAGAATCGCAACACCCAAACAACGAGGAGCAACCCAGCCATGACGGTTCAAAACCATAAATCGCACTACCTCGGGCTGGTGTCCCCCCGGGCCGTTTTATATGGTGTCATGGCCTATCTCTTCGGTACCGTCGTAGTCAGCATTTCCATTTCTGGCGCCACTCGGGCCTACCTGAGCGCACAGGGTATGGACGAGGCGCGTATTCGCGCATTTTTCGGCGAGCAATTCGACTCCCCCCTTTTTGTGCTGATTGGCTTTTTGCCTTCACTGTTGGTATTTGCCATCGCTGGATTCGTTTCGGCCCGGGCCGCCCGGAAACTGCCCTATTGGCATGCTTTGGCGACGATTTTGGTCGCTCTGGCGTTTAGTTTCGCCCCGGTGATCTCACAGGTACCTGTTTGGTTCACATTCATGAACCTGATCGGTGCCGTCATCGCCGCGCTGGCCGGGGCCTATTGGTGTCAATCCCGGTTCCCTACCTCGTCGGCGAGCGGCTGACACTGAGCCAATACGCCACCGTGGCAAAGTTTACCAACCCCTACGGCGACCACCCCATTCCCACGACCGGAAACCACGGCCTGGACATCGGTGGGCAACGAACGGATGAACTCGATCAGAGCTGCCTGGACTTTGCCCGCACCCTTCAATCGCCTGCCCCGACAGCCGTCGACTTGGGCTGCGGCCAGGGCCGAATGAGCATCGCCCTGGCTGAACTCGGCGTTCGTTGTTGGCTGGTCGATCAAGCACCTCCCTCACCGGTTTTGCAAGCCAGAATCACCGACCCAGCTTCTCACCTGCGGTATCTTCAGTGTGAGATTGGCGCACTGGATGCCGATTCGCTCCCCACGAGCATCGATATCTTGTTCTCCCAACGCTTTATCCACTATTTGGCATATCCGGATGCGGTGCGTGTCTTGAACGCGCTCTCAGCGCGTCTACGCCTGGGCGCACGGCTGTTTTTGTCGGCGTCGGGTCTTCACTCCGAGTTGGGCGAAGACTATCCAGCGCACAACGCCGGCATCAATCATCGAATGGCTTTGTTGTCCGAGCCCATGGCTCAAAAACACCAGATCCATGTGCCGGTTTGCTTGTACACGACAGCCGATCTGGCAGCGCTGTCCGATCAAGCCGGGCTCTTTCCCGTACGTATCTGGCGATCGCCCTTTGGCAACATCAAAGGAATTTTTGAAAAACCCTAGTTAAGTATCTGTCATTGCGGACGATTACCACCGTAGGGACACCCAAAAAGTCGACAGCAAGCGTGTCGACTTAACGCGGTTGTCCATCCGATCGGGGGCGTTGCACGAACCTAAGATGGCAGATCCGAAGCAATCCAAGCACACAGATATTATCAGTACCGTCTTGCACGGTGGCTTTATCGCCACAGGTGCCCTGCTATTGTGCCTCGGTATTGCACTGCACCGGCAACAGGCGTTGATGACGCATGACGCCGTGCGCGCCGAGGGCACCGTGACAGCGTTCGTCGCCGATCCACGCCCCGCAAGCGATTCGGATCGCACGCAGCTCGTTCCGGTGTTTCATATCCAGCGAATCACCGAAAAAGACCTGATATTTCTCGGAACCGTCGCCGGCAGTCATTGGTCGAAATATCACGTTGGAGACTCGGTTCGGGTGCTCTACAACCCCGACGAGCTGGAAGATGCGCGAATCGAAAACTTTCCGCGCACCCGTTATGCGTATGTGTTCTATTACCTGCTTGGCACCCTCGCGATCACGCTGGCCCTGTCCAGTTTGCTTCGAAAATTGCGCCCCAACCCCCCGCGGGACTAGGTCGGCCTAAAAACCGACCGAAATGATTCGCCCCACGATGGGGCTCCTCTCTAATTACGCGCCCTATCTTCGCGCAGATTCCAGTCTATCAGTGCTCTTTTTTGGCCATTTACATAATCGAAATGCTGGCCCGGTTATTGCTAAACTGGGTGACAGCGCATGCATTGCAAACCGGCCAGGCCGGAGACGCAGCATAGAATGACTGACTTTTTGCGCCCGACCGTTATAGAAGGACACTGAAGATGACTCCGGAACAAATTACGCTGATCAAAGAAAGCTGGGCCAAGGTCGAGCCCATCTCCGACCAGGCTGCCGAGCTTTTCTACGGACGACTGTTCGAAACAGAACCGAGCGTAAAACCGTTGTTCAAAGGCGACATGGAATCACAAGGCCAGAAACTGATGACGATGATCGGTGTCGCGGTTAACGGCTTGGACAAATTGGATGAGATCGTCCCGGCCGTTCAAGACCTGGGCCGACGGCACGTCGGGTATGGCGTCAAAGACGAACATTATCCCGTTGTCGGTGCGGCGCTGCTCTGGACCCTTGAGAAGGGACTCGGGGATGCCTGGAACGACGACCTCAAAGCCGCATGGGCGGAAGCCTATGGCATTTTGTCATCCACCATGATTGCGGCCACGAAAGAGGCCGAACCTGAAAAACCCAAAGGTCTGATGGGGCGACTGAAGAAAATGTTCGCCTGACAAATCAATTGCCGATAACAAAAACCTCCTGAAAATCCGTCACGACTCTACCCCACCGCGCCCATCGGAGTGGGGTTTTTTTTGCCCGTGATCAATACTTTACGAGTGGGATTATCGTGCTATTCTTAGACAAATGATGACTGATGGGGCCGCTAGAGCCCCAACAACGAGGGGACATTACGGAGATGGCTATCCTGGGCGTTTCCGGCATCGGCTTTTGGCTCAGCCATGCCATCGCTTTATCGGCTGTGGCCTATGCTGCGTATAGCGCGGACTGGTCACGCCTCAAAAACTCACAACTGCAACATGTGTTCTTCGCCAGCTGTCTGCTGATCGGACTCATGTGGACCATGCGAACTGAGGTTTTGCCGCCGATCAGTTTGCATTTCTTCGGCGTGACGACACTCACATTAATGATGGGCTGGCGTATGGCGACGGTAGGCGCGGCGCTGGCCGTATTGGTCGCCGGCGTGTTTCAGGGCCAAGCCTGGCATACGATCGCCACTGACTATTTGATTTTGGGGCTGGTCCCCGTTCTGCTTTCTCAAGCGGTACTGCTGGTGGTCACTCATAAGCTTCCCGCCAACATCTTCGTGTATATTTTCGGGGGCGCCTTCGTCGGTTCCATGATTGCCGCTATCGGCGGCGGATTGCTGGAATTCACTTTGGCGCCTACCCTGTCCGCTGATGCCGCGACACTGGCGTTGGCAGACTACGTCGTGATTCTGCCGCTGCTGTTGTTTGGCGAGGGTTTTCTTAACGGTGCGTTTGTCACCATGCTGGTGGCCACCCGGCCTCAGTGGATATTGACCTTCGACGATGCTCGCTATCTCTACGGCAACAACGAGACGGGGCAGTAGATAGGCGGGCGAACAGACGCGACGGCTGGCCCGCGACACTCGCGCCCTATGGCAATGCGGCAGCAGAAAGAGCATCCAGGGACGGTCAAGCGGCTGGATTTCGCGCAGTGATAAACCACGTGCTGGAAGGTCCCCACACCTCACCGTTCCGTAGATAGGGTCGGAAAACTTCCCCTAACGCCTCGCGCACTTGCGGTAAACGCCGCTCGCCCTCTTCTCCCGCCAAGCGAATAATTTCACCCGCCGGCCCCAGTGCCATGGCGAATTCAACCGCTTCGTCAATGCTGTGCCCGATGCAGATATCGGCATCGAAACGCTCAAACCGAATACGGTCGAAACCCACACTGCGCAACATGGAACTCACCATATCGGGCCCGGACATGGAGAACGGCCCTGGGCCGCAATGCACCTGGTCGGTCTCGTCGTGGGACACCACAGGTACCAGCTCCCGAACGCACATCTCCGCTTCATACAACCAGGTGTTGTCCTCCCGCTTACGCCATACGATTTGCGTAAATTCACCGCCCGGTTTCAGCGCCCGGCGTATATTGGCCATGGCCGCCCCGGGCAAGGCAAAGAACATCGTGCCGAATCGCGCAAAAACCGCATCGTACGGGCCATGCAGATCGTCTCGTTGAACGTCGGCCACCAAAAACTGGGCGTTGCGGGTCTTTCGAGTTTCAGCGGCCGCGCGCGCTTCGCGAACGAAGTTTTCGGCACAGTCAGCGCCGACGGCCAGACCATCGGGCGCCACCTGTTGTGCGATGCGAAGCGTGCTGTCGCCGAAACCGCAGCCGACATCCAACACACGTTGCCCCGGCTGGTACATATCGCGGGAGAAAACTTCATTGCTGTGGGCGGACAAGCCGTCGACGAGCAAGTGTTTGAAACGGGAGAACTTATCAAAAAGTATCGTATCCCAAGCGTCGACGATGATCTGGTTCTCATCCATGATCGATAATCCCAATGGCTGGCGGTCGCCACACCGTAGCAACGAGCGCATACCGACGCAAACGGTGGGCTTCCCTGCCCCGGTTCTGTCCGATGCGTCGGTCTCCCAACCAGATCGCTAGAGCGACTCGGCGCAGTCGCTCAGCCACAGGCGCACGTCGCGAAAATTCACCCGTCCGTCATCGTTCAAATCGGCTGCCCCGATGGGCCAGGGATAACCCGAGCGCTCCAGCCAGTAAGCGACGAAAATGAATGCCAAGTCCCGTTCATCGGTCGCCTGATCGCCGTTCACATCGCAGAAAGAAACACTCCCGCCCAAAGCCAAATCGACAATCAGCGGATCGTGATCCGAGGCCCGATAAGGGTCGGCGTTGTAGAGCGAACCCACCTGTCCGGGCGAGAGGAACTCCTCGTTGTAGTCCAGAACGCGAGGTTCGTCGGCATTGATATGCCACTCCGTGGCGGCGTGAACCTGGCCCGCCAGCGAGGGCGTTGCCAACGCATGATCAAGCGAGCCCGATTGCCCCATAAATATGTAGCTGTAGGCGCTATCGCCCAGCGACTGCTCGATGAGATTCACGTATCCACCCGTAACGATGGCGTCGACAGGATCTTCTTTGGCATAGGCGTTGAGATCCCCGATGATCAACACGTCCGAATCACCGCTTCCGGTGGGATCGGTCGCAAGCCAGTCGACCTGCGCTTGGGCCGCCGCTGTCCGGGTGAGGTTGCAGTTGCCTTGGCCATCGCCGGTATCCGGGTCGCCCAGGTCATCGCAATCCGACCCCTTGGACTTGAGGTGATTGACCGCCACCGTGAGTCGCTCTCCGTTCTCCACAGATTCGAATGTCTGCGCCAAAACCGGTCGGTTTTTAGTATCCACAAAGCGCGGATCGACCGTACCATCGAGAATGGCCGATGCGCCCGTCGGCGTCACGGTGCCGGGGCGGTAGATCAAACCCACCGTAATTTGGTCGGTCCCAATCTGCGAGACGCCGGGATCCACAAATGCATAGGTGTCGCCACCCGCCACCGCATTGAGTCGATCGACCAGGCCGGCGATGGCGGACTGTGGTCCGTAACCATCATTTTCGAGTTCGATCAAACCCAGAACGTCGGCCTCCAGCTCAATGATCGCGCTCACGATCTTGTCGCTCTGGCGCTCGAACTCGCTGACGCTGTCGGCCCCGCGAGCGGTGGGGAATCCACCGCCGGCACCGTCGCCGTTGAAATAATTCAACACGTTGAAACCAACCACCCGGAGATGTTCCTCGCCTTTTTCCGGCGCACCGGATCGTGCATTGGTAGGGCTAAAGACCGGCTCAACGGTGGGTTGCAGGCGATAACGGCCGAAGCCATAGCTGAGAACGCCCTCAAGCCCTGACACCGTATCGCCCACGCGAGCGGTGGTGAATGCCGACAAGCCAGTCGGCGTGGGGTATACGATGGGGTCCGGATTCTGATCGGTACTGCCGTCGTCCAACAGCAATCGCTTGAGGGCATTGGCGTCGGCCAATGCCAGTGCCGCCGGACCCGGCTCGACCACCTGCGTCGGTTGCATCAAACGCTCGGTGGCCAAGTCCAACTCTCCAAACCGGCCGAGGTTGAAATTCTCCGTAATCACCAGCGTTTGCTCCACCACAACACGCATGCCTTCGTAGCGTTCCAGATCGGAAACATCGGTGAGCGGCAAACTGATGGTTGCAGGTGTGGCGGTGGATGCGGCCTCGCATTGCCGTACCGAGCTGACATTGATGAGCTGCGTCAGATCGAACGACTCGGCGACTTGTCCGGCAACCCGGACCCGGTCACCGATATTCACTTGGTCGCTGGCCGATGTGGCCACAAAAATGCCTTCGGACGTCGCCGAATCGCCGTCCTGGTCCGTGTCTTCTTCTTGCACGAAAAATCCGCCGAGACGATCCGAGCCTTCGAAATCACCAACGACGATACCTTCGATCTCAACCGCCTGGCCGACAAGAGGACTCGTCTGCCCACTGCCCTGGATGGCGGAAATCAGTTCCGCCGGGTCACCGCATTCTCCCAACACCGGGGGTTCCTGGGGTTCACCGAAAACCTGGTCGGTGTTGCACTGACCGAAACTGCTATTCGTCGGGCCCGTCCAGGAGAAGTCTTCCGAGGTTTGACCGGTTCCGGTTAATTGCAGCGAAGCACCCACCGGGGTGCTGCTGGTTTCGGCAACGGCGATATCGACGCTGGTCAGGCCCACCGCCGTGCCGCCCAGGGCCTCGAAACTGCCTTCGTAACTGATGAACTGCATAACCGCACCGCTGTCATCGATTAGCGCAATGCCGTCCGGTGCGCCGTTTTGGATGCCGTTACTCGGAAAATCGACCACCTGAACGCCCAAACCGTCACAACGGTCGGGCAAGACCCCACTCAAATCCACCGTGCCGTAGGGCGCACGCACCGAACTGGAACCGTTGTATAACTCGAGTGTCCAGCCGGTCAGGTCCGTGCCGGCCGGGCCTGCGATTTCGATCGCCTCGCCGCTGTCCGTGCCTTCGTTGTCGTAATGGAATTCATTAACGAAAACAGAACTGGCGTGAACGGGTAGGGTCACTATCAGGCCCGCGAATGCAGGCCCGACATACCGTCGCAGGTGGATCATTGCGCTTCCTCACGATCGTCGGCTTAGGGCGGTTTGGCGGTACACGCCAAAAAGACTCACCCTAGGGGGCGGTTATGACCGATTCGTGAGCAATCAATGACGAACTAATGACCGGAAGCGGTTCCCGCGGGAACTCCAACGGAAAAGGATCGAATTTGGTCAGCTCGTCGTCGGGCTGACTGCGGATGCCCTCGCCCTCGGTGACAATCCTGTAATCTTCGGAGCGACCGGCAAGAAAAACGGCGCAGAGTGGGTCTTGATGTATGAATAGGTCGCGATGGGCGGCAGGAGGATGGTCGTGCTAGAAGACGTTAAGCGATACTACGGCGAAACCCTAACCGGCAGCGAGGATCTGAAAACCAACGCCTGCTGCACGCCGACGGGTTTACCACCCGAGCTGAAGGCAATCCTGTCCGAAATCCACGAAGCGGTCGCAACGCGTTACTATGGATGCGGACTGGTGATTCCGCCCCAGCTGGAAAACACCCGGGTATTGGATCTCGGTTGCGGCGCCGGGCGGGATTGCTACCTGCTCTCCCGTTTGGTGGGAGAAAACGGCGAGGTGGTCGGTGTCGATATGACCGAAGCCCAACTGGCCGTCGCCCGCGCCCACTTGGACTACCATACCGAGCGGTTCGGCTACCGGCACGCCAACGTGCGCTTTGTGCAGGGATACATCGAACAGCTTGATCAGCTGGGGCTGGGAGAGGACCAGTTCGACGTCATCGTTTCCAACTGCGTACTCAACCTCTCGCAGGACAAGCACGCCGTCTTGGCCCAAGTCCACAGACTGTTGAAGCCCGGCGGCGAATTTTACTTCTCCGATGTGTACACCGACCGTCGAGTCCCCACCGAACTAACCCAAAACCCCGTGCTGTACAGTGAGTGTTTAAGCGGCGCGTTGTATTGGAACGACTTTCTCGAGCTCGCCGGAAACGCGGGATTTGCCGATCCCCGGTTGGTGGAAAACCGGCCACTCACCATCAGCGAACCGGAGATTCTTGCTCAATTGGGGGGTATTCAGTTCTGTTCCGCGACCTATCGGCTGTTCAAGATTCCGGGGTTAGAAACCACGCGTGAAGACTATGGCCAATCCGTGCGCTACCGGGGCGGTGTAACGCATGTCCCCGACCGTTTTCGACTCGACGCCGACCACGTGTTCGACAGGGGACGGATCGATCCGGTATGCGGCAATACCTTTCGGATGCTCAAGGAATCACGCTTTGAGCCCTATTTTGATTTCTTCGGCGACCGGCGCACCCATCTCGGCGCCTTCGGCATCGACAATCGACGCAACCCTTTCGGTGCGACGGTCGATTCATCGGCGCAAAACTGCTGCTAGGTATCGCGCCTTCGCATCGGCATTGCTCAACCGCTAAACGCGCGGGTTACCAAAGACTGCGTCACATGGCCGATGGTGCCGTGGGTGTCGTAGAGTTTGGTTTCCGTGGTGCCGAAGCCGGTGGGCTGAATACTCGTGCTCGATTGCAGGCAAATCCATTCGCCTTCGGGATAACGGTGCAGGTGCATGTCGATATCCGCATTGATACAGGCCACCTTGCCCCCCAGATACACCTGGCCCAAGCCGTTGCCGAAGTCCGA
This sequence comes from Pseudomonadota bacterium, assembly GCA_034189865.1. Lineage (NCBI taxonomy): Bacteria > Pseudomonadati > Pseudomonadota > Pseudomonadota bacterium. The sequence continues at coordinate 205,196 of JAXHTV010000002.1, forward strand.
CATCATGCCCATGTAGCTGATTGAGGTGTTCTCCTGCCCTTGAACCACGTCGGCGTTGATTCTCAGCCATGCGGTGCCTTCCCCACGGAACTGAAAGCCGCCCACCACCTTCGCATCCACCGCGAAATTGAGCCCCGGCGGAAGCTTTTTCGCATCCTTGGGCGCGCTACCCAGAAAGCCCGAGATGTCGATCCCGTCCGGTCCCTCGGGCGTATCCGACGGCACACGGGCGTAATCCGGCAATTCAACTTCCTGCACACGCGCCCGCAGGCCGGTGGCCCGGGCGACCTCCACCCCTTCGGCCATCAATCGCGCCTGAATCACAGAGATGCGCTTTCCATCCCGGACTTTGTCCAGCTCAACCCGGACGGGCACACGTGGTGCCGGGCGAAACAAATCGTTGGTGATGCGAACGAATCGCATATCCGGGTTGGGGTCGAAATGATCCAGTGCGTGAGCGAGAATTCCGGCGATAGCGCCTCCATGAAGCAACCCGGAATCCCAAGGTGAACAGGTTCGCAGACTGGGAACGTAAAGATCCCCGTCGCGCTCGTAAAGTGGTTCCCTCGTTGACATAGCAATCCTTTGACTCAATTCCCTGTTATCCGCAAGCAAGGCAATCCGCTACCGATGCCGGAAGGCGAAACGAAGAATATTACCTTGTCGGAGATGGCAAGAAAATCGACGCCGAAAACGAAAGGGGGTTAAACGCGAATGTCTTCCGTGATGGAACGCTCGTGCACCGAAACACGATGGCCGTCGGGGTCTTCCACCACGAACTGCCATCCCGCTTGGGGATCGAAATGTAAGTAACGGTTAATGGTGGCGCCGGCAGCGCTGACTCGGCGATAACAAGCATCCACCTCGTCCACCGCGAGCTGGGTCTCGCAACACGCCCGCCGTTGACCGGGGACCAAACGAAGACGCGAGCCGGCTTCGTCTCGGAGTTGTACCGACTGATCGGCCCGCTCCGGTTTAATCACCTGTAGCCCCATGACTTCCTGGTAAAACCGCACCGAGCGGTTTAAATCAGCGACGGCAAAATCCTCTTGCCTGCGACATTGGGCTGAATAGCTGGAATTTTCCTTGATGCCCACCTGGTTGGGTCTCAGTGACGCCGTGTGTCCGGCGCTGCTAATAATGGCACCATTCATTCGCGTTTGCCACATCCAACAAGCAGATTTTTAGCGTGGATCACCCGCCGTATACACGTCGGCTGCTCGAGACCCGGCCCGATCCGCGAGATAACAAAACACCCCACCTAAACGAAATAGTTTTACAAATAATAATAATTATCATTACTATCTCAGCTTCTCGTGATCTCTCGGTCGGTCACCATGTCGACCACCCATCATCTCTCGGCAGCTCAAGGATGAAACGGACACAGGAGTGTATTCGATGAAACTGCGCACGCTGATCGTACTGTTTGTTTGCCTGCCCGCCCTTTGGCCCGTGGGATCGACAGCTTCCGAAGCGCCCGACCCCGCCGAGATACAGATGGGCGAACGCCTGTTTCTCGAAACCCGATTCGCCCAGTTTTTCTTCGCCAACGGCACCGGCGGCGATCCCGCCTTGGATACCACCGAAACCACCGCTGCCCCCTTGCCGGGGCCATTCGCCGGGGAAAGCATGAATTGCCGCGCGTGCCATCTGGTGGACGAGCACCTGGAAGCAACCGAAGGCGGCATGCGCAGCTACGGCGATTTCGCGCGCCGCAGCCCCATCCCGGCGCGGGAAGATGGCAAAACCCACACCGTGCGAAACTCCCCGCCCCTGGTCAACGCCTCGCTCCCGCGCTTCGGTGGCGCCTTATTCCACTTCGACGGTGAGTTTCCCACCATGCCGGATCTGGTCAAAGGCACCCTGACCGGCCGCAACTACGGCTGGTTACCGACCGAATACGATCAGGCCGTGAGCCACATTGCCGAGATAATCCGCAATGACGATGGCAGCGGGGATTTAGCGCAAGAGTTCGGCGGCCCCTACCGCATCGTGTTGGCCGGTACCGACCCGTCGCTACCGGAAGCGCTCCGGCTCCCACCGGAATTCAGAATCGACACCGAAACCGCCAGCGACCGGCAAATTCTCGATGCGGTGGCGAAGCTCATCGCCGCCTATGTTGAAGACCTCACCTTCGAACAGGACCCGACCGGCCAGTTCGTCGCGTCTCCGTACGATCTGTTCCTGGCGAAAAATGGCTTGCCACGCGGGCCAGCAGAAGGTGAATCCCCGCAAAAATACAGCCGCCGTCTGGCACGGCACTTGGCCTTTCTCCGCAAGCCGATATTCGTCTCGCCAGACGAGGGTGAATTTGCCTTTCACGACCAACCGTTCGTGTTCGGCGAACAGGAGCTGAAAGGCATGCGAATATTCTTTCGCGAGGCGGACCCCATGGGCATTAACTTTCCCCCCGCGATCCCAGGCGCCACCGGCAACTGCGTTGCCTGCCACACCGCGCCGGCTTTTACGGACTTCGGCTTTCACAACACCGGCGCAACGCAGCGCGAGTATGACGAACACCATGGCCCCGGCGCTTTCGCACAACTCAAGCTCCCTTCGCTGCTCGTGCGTAATCTCCAAGCGGACATGTACTTACCGGCCAACGCTGCAAACCCCGACTCCGCAGAAATATTCCTGCGCGTGCCGGACGCCAACCGCCCGGGCGAAACGGATTTGGGCGTGTGGAATATGTTTGCCAATCCCACCATCCCGCGGCCGCAAGTCAAACTCTGGACCACGCTTTGCCGCCAAAGCCTGCGAGAAGCCATCAAGATGCGGGAATCCTCACCGGCTCGGCCGTGCTCCCCTTCAACCCTGCTGAACCGCTCCGTGGCCGCCTTCAAGACACCGGGTCTGCGCGACTTGGGGCACTCTGCCCCGTACCTGCACACTGGGCAGTTCGATTCCCTTGAAGACGTGATCGAGTTCTACATCGACAGTGCCAAGCTGGCGCGTACGGGGGATTTGGTCAATGCCCCAGCGGAGCTGGCCGACGTTGATTTGGCTGCGGAAAACATCCCGGCCCTGACCGCTTTCCTGCGGGCGTTAAACGAAGACTACGAATAGCAACATCGGCGGCGGCAACCATTGGCATGGTCCAAGCAGGCTGACTTCTGCAACCCCTTTGATGGGAGCAGTCGGATGAGCTTAGCCAAGATGCCGGGTCAACTGGACTTGGCCCGGCCGTGTTCGTCCACAACGCCTATCTCGAACAAGGTCTGGTTGGAGATGGTCATGGGGGTTTGGATTACACTCCCCCGCCGCTTCATCCGGGCTATGGCCTGCTCCCATTCGGCATCTTGGT